>JAJSZO010000026.1 GCA_030262795.1 Deltaproteobacteria bacterium
CTGTTTTTTCTTTAGAGTCGCTTTGGCGTGAGTTTCAGCTATTTTCAAATTTTATCACCTTAAAGCCGGAATGACGATAGCGCCAAATTGTTATGTTTTATTTTTTTCAATCACCAACCACGCCCAGAGGACGTGGTTTGATGAAGACCCCTCGAAGGGGTCTGGGTTATTTTACTAATGCGAATGTTTTTAGGTGGAAATATCATTCGAGTTAATTGGACATAACAAAAGGCCTTTTCATGAACAACTTCCACAGAAAGCTTCTCAATGGAAAATTTAAGAATTGGCCACTAACAACAACATACCCCCATCGACGTAATTTAACGGATTGCTCTTTGATCACTACCAAATTGTGGGGTAAAGATTTCACTCCGTAAAAGTCGAACTTTTAGGGTCGCTCGGGCAGAGCCCGAGGTTTAATTAAGGGCAATTATCAATGTTCTATTTTGGTTACACTCATATCGTTTTTCAAGGGTTATGTTTTTTAAGTTGTTTAACCCGCTGAAAAGACTGACTTTGATAAACTTACTCACACCGGTTAGAAAGGCAAATTTTGTATAGGCGTCGCTGTCTTTAATGACCGAGTAAAAATTCTTTAAACCTTCCCGAATCTCTATGGCGATATCCGATTTTTCTATATTATCTAAAATGGGCTTGTCATATTCATCCACCAGGATAACAACACGCTGGTTATATTTGCTGTTGAGCTGCTGTATCAATTCTTTAAATTTATCTTCCGTAAGCTCAATACTATTGCTTAAGGCGTGTCTTTTCAGGATAGAATGAATGGTTTTGTCTAATATCTCCCGGTTTTCAAAAACACCACCGCCAAAGCTGATATCAATGACCGGATATTCAATGTCCCAGTCCCAATTTTTTTCCAGGTAGAGACCCATGAAAAGCTCTTTTTGGCCGGAAAAAGCAGCTTTTAATGTGCTGACCAACAGGAATTTTCCAAAACTTCGGGGACGGGAAAGAAAGTAATACTCGCCTGAGCTATGGGCTAATTGATAAATCAAATTTGTTTTATCAACATAGCAATAGCCACCTTCGCGTATTTTGCTGAATGTCTGAATACCAATCGGAAGTCTTTTCACAGGTCTGTTTTCTCTAAGCTTGTGAGTTTTCACCTTTTACCTCCTGCCGCCACAGACATTTTTCTCAATAAATTCAAATGGCTGGTATAAAAAAGCATTTGTATTTTACATGCTGTTAATTTTATTAAAAAACATTAATCTTTACAATACCCTTTTCATCTCTACAATCCAGAATTGTCGTAACTCGTTGAAATTATTAATATCTACAAAATCGAAACAAGATTTTTGAAAGCAATGATTTCAATGGGGGTATTGGCTTACGATGCTCTATTTTTGTTACACCCAATGGCTCGGCATAAAAAGAAAGGCAGCATAAATTAATAGTAGAGGGCTTTTGATTTGGAGCAATATAAGTGTACAGCGCTGATATCTGGAGAAACGGAGTCAGGATATCTTGGGAAGAAAACTTGATAAAGAACGGGGATGAATTAACTTCCGCAAGTAGGCGCACAGATTTAGGTCAGGTTCCTAAGGGATATCCATATGCAGGTAGTATAGTTCAATTACAGGGTGATCCACTGCCCGACAGTTTCAACTGCCTTCCCTGTTCCGAAATGTTCGGCAAAAATCCTGAAATAGAAAAGCTCTTCCTTGCTTCGTACAACAGGATGTTGTTCCTGGGCGGCGCTGAACTCATCATCCGTGATGAATTCTTCAAATTGAGTGGAAAGCACATCTGCCGACCCGGATCCCTGTGAAAACTCCTGTTTCAGCCGCCAAGCGATCTCTTTGGGCAGAATGCCTTCAAATGCCTTTCTGAAAATCCACTTTTCGATCTTTTGCTTTCCATCAGGCCTTAGTTTATACTCAGACGGAATAGACATAGAATAATTCAGCAGTTCACCGGATATAAGCGGGGCAACCACACGAATGGAATTGCACAGGTTCATCCGATCAAGACGCAAGGAAGCGTTGTTGTGCAAAAAACCGATACATTCCATCTGTCGGGCAAATAGCTCTTGTGCGGAGAAATTTTTAAAATACTGGTATCCGCAAAAGACCTCATCACTGCCTTCACCGGAAAGCAGAACCTCAATGCCCTTTTTCCCAGCGTATCTGGAAATAAGATAATTTGGCACAGAGCTTCTGACCAGCGAAGGATCAAACGACTCAAGATAATAAATCACTTCAGGCAGGACATCCATAAGCTGTTCAAGGTCAACGATCAGTTCATGATGGTCAGAACCAATGAAATCGGCCATTACTCTGGCACATTTTATGTCTTCGCTTTCTCCCACACCAAGGGCAAAGGTTTTGATACAAGCGTCTTTGCCAAATTTTTTGCGGTATGCTTTACCGGCAATGGCAGTAACGACGCTGCTGTCAATTCCGCCTGAAAGAAGACTCCCTGTTTCCACGCTGAAATCAATACGGTTGTGGAAACTCCGGTTAATAATGTCTCTGATCGTCGTGGTTATTTCGTCAATGTCCTTACGCATAGGCACTGGCGGCGTGTTAGGCAATTTTGCAAAACAGGTGATTTGTCCTGTCTGATCCATGTAGTGCCCGGGTGGGAACTCATACACTTCATCGGTGAATCCAATTATACTTTTAAGTTCGGAACCAAGATAAAGCATGTTGTCTTTTTTCCCGTAAAAAAGCGTTTTGATTCCCAGCAGGTCTCTGGCAGCAAAGAACTTTTTGCCGTCAGAAATCACGAATGCAAAAATAGCGTCGTCCAGACAATCGAACATTTTTATTCCGTGTTCTTTATACAGGCGTAAAAAAAGACGATCTTCTTTAAACGTGCCGTTTGGAACGCCGTAGGCTTTGGCATATTTTTTCCAGTTTCCCATCTGGCCGTCGTAACAGATCCTCAGCTCTGGAAAATCCTGGTCAAAGGCCGGAACCACGTTATTCCAGGTTTCCGACATATTTTCTTTTTTTAGATCAATATCAGCGCGAAGGTATTTCTGGGCCATCATGATACTGTTGTATTCAAATTTTCCGAAGATATGCGGGCCGCGACAATCTATCCGTTTGATCATATCTTCCAGTTCCGAACAGTCCTTGTTATTAAAAGTTACCGCAAAACCACTCATGAAAATCTCCTTTATTTGCAAATCTGAAAAATTCCGACCAGCCCGTGTCCGACACCGGTTCCCGGCTGAAGATCAATTTCAAGCTTGCGAAGGGAATAACCAAGATGCGGCTCAATTACATTGGCCCGGACATCTCCCCACTGCACCCAGCCGACCCCCTCAACAAGTCTTTGCATGGTTTCCATGGCTTCCTTGAGCGGTTCCGGATAAAAGGGAAGAATTTCAGGGATTGAGTCAAAAGCGCATTTTTCTATATCATAGTTGCCAAGCAGGGATATAGTATGATTCACTAGGGTATTCCAAGACATAAAGAGCATTTCAAAAAAATTGTTCAGATGATCAAATCCGGATTTGGGAATGTAATCCACCAGAAGGCTTTCAATGTCAGTGCGTACATATCCTTCAAAAAGCGAATTAACCGGAAATCTCAACCTGGGGCAGTTAACATTGTAGTCACCTGTATCTATATGTCTGCCGATAAATATTGACCGATCAAAAAGGGTGACAGGTTTAATTTGAACGCCTGATTCCTTTGCCGCTTCGTTGATAATTTTCATGATTTCATTTTTTGTAATCAGCCGCAGCGGAAAGCAAGCGATATCAACATGATCCCGTTTTGCCTCGGGATAAATATAGGATATGCGGTAATCCATGAAATATTCTTCATCAACAGGGTTGTCCCAAAGATCCTGCCATTCGTAGGAATAACGGCCCAGCCAGTCTCCCACGAAGATTGCCTGGTCCGAACTGTGCCGGCAGACATCAGCGATAAGCCTGACGCATTGCTGATCATGAAGATGTGACAGCGTGCCGTAGGACGTAAAATAAAGATCAAAAGGGTCCTGGGCCTTTATTTTACTGGTGAAACCGTTTGAAAGATCTTCGCGCAAAAAGCTGAACTTTGAATTGTTCCCGTAGCATTCGTTTGCCTGGCGCAACAGTTCTTCGTTGATATCTACCCCCACATAGGCATTCAGCATGTCAGGGGTAAGCTCCGCTGTTGAGTAATCGTATATGCCCGGATTTTTTGTATTGACGCCCATGATAAGATCGTAGCCATCTCCGCTGCCGCAGCCAATATCCAATACGCGGATACGTTTCAAAAGTTTGGATTTTCGTTGAACCAGCTTGTTTAACGCGGGGCGCAAAAACGTACTGGTCAACTGGTCTTCCCAGAACCGGCGAACATTGTCATACTTTCCCAGAAGGCCGGAGGCTTTGTCGTATTTTCCGGTGGTCGCCGCTTGTGTGTAAGCTGTTTCTTCCGCCATTATTGTAACCATTATTTTATATATTCATTTTCCGTAATATATCAACCGCATGAAAAGCATCCCTGCAGTAAGCATCAGCGCCGATTTGCTTGGCAAATTTATCAGATGTCGGCGCCCCGCCGATGAGTACACGCACCTTGTCGCGGATACCTTCATTTTGAAGCGCTTTCACCACCTTTTCCATCTCGCGCATGGTGGTTGTCAAAAGTGCGGAAAGGCCCAGAAACTGTGCGTTGTTTTTTCGGGTTTCTTCCACGATATGATCAGCCGACACATCATTGCCTAGATCAATCACCTCAAAACCGGCTCCTTTAAGCATGATACCGACAATATTTTTGCCGATGTCATGCAGGTCGCCTGCAACAGTAGCCAGGATAAATCTGCCTTTGCTCTCTATGCCTGCCTTGGCCAGACGGGGACCGAGAATATCCATTGCTGCGCCTACACATTCGGCGGATGCAAGCATGTCAGGGATAAGGTATATGCCTTTATCGTACTTTTCTCCCACATCTTCCATGGAACCGGTGAGACATTCCACCACCAGTTTTTTTGCATCAATATTTTGCTCAACCGCCTGTTCCATCAATTCTGTCACTGCGGGTTGTCCTTCGAGGCCTTCGTTAAATCCTTCGTCTTCTGCTACAACACGGCCCTGAATTACATTATACGCTATTTTTTCAATTAACTCCTGTTCATTCACGTCCGATTTCTCCTTTTATTGATTTGATATTTCGTCCACGTTCCTTATGGTCGTAAACGGGGCAGCAGACCGGGAATTTCAGCATAAATCTTGTCCAGAACATCTGCCGATAGATGAGGCGCAGGCAGTGACTCAATTTCGGCAAGTTGAGTCACTGCATGTTCGATGACACGGTCTGACATGCCTCCGGACTCGAACCGATATGGCCTGGATACATCTCCGGCATGAATAGCCTTGCGCGCGTGTCTGGCAAAGAGACGATGGCTTGAAGCCATGACCCTGCCGATCATCTTGATCGCGTCGTCCACATCTGTTTGGCTTATTTTGGGCATACGCAGGCAATGCTTGATCTTGCCAATCTGTTCGTCATCAAGCACAGCCTGGACAGGGCAAAACGAATTTGTCCGGTCCAGCAATCCAAAAGCATAATGAATGTATTGAGCACCGCTCATGGCTACGTAAAGGTGTGTAAACAGTTTTTCAAACAAGGCCTGCATGCCGGGAACTTTGGCATCGCCAACCCCTGCTGTGCTATAGCATGGCACCTTGTAAAAACGGGCCATTTGAGCACAATCAATATTATACTGATTAAACTCAGGACATCCGTAAAGATCGTGCAGATCATCCATTCGTGCTCTTACAGGCACACTACCGTATAAAACCGGAGCTCCTTCCCGGATAAGCTGGGTAAAAGTAATACCTGCCAAAATTTCCGCATTAATCTGGGCTATCATGCCTGCCTCCTGGATCGGCGCAGAGGAACCGCCCTGGGGAGAGGAAGAAATAACCAGGGGAAGACCGGCTTCTACTATGGCAAAAACCTTATCGGCAGTATCTTTCACGAACTGCAGCGGGCTTTTAAACACACAGGCAATAAAGGAAATGATGGGATTTTTACGCAGAGCTTTTTTACCGCCTGCAATGATTTCCGACATACGCACCACATCGTCGAGCCTGTCAAGCCGGGTTAGCCCTGCTTGTACATGCTTGGTGATGTTGTTTAAACTCGCAAAGAACTTGTTGACGTCGTGATTGTCTTCGGTTACATCCGGGTCCTGAATATTGACAGGACGGATAAAAAAATCAAGATTTTCGAGATTTTCGCAGAGTTGCGCAGCCCGACTCAACAGTTCCGTGTTACCCCGCAGCTTCGTAAAACGGGGCGACTGGAGGACAACATCCTGTCTGTCTGTGCTGACAAATCGCTCCATTGCTGTTTCGATCCATATATTGGTTTCCGAACCAGTGCCAAAATAAATGCGCGGAATTTGAGAATCCAGCAAAAGCCGGTTTTTCGGATTTCTGGCGCCGAGAAAAAAGCGCGACGGCGCTTTTTTAACCGCTTCTTCCACCAGCCCGGCAGGTAAACTCACACGCCAAACCGTCTGGCCGTGTTCGATTTCTTCCCATACTCTGGCACCGTGGTCGCCAAACAGCCCGGCAGCCCGTTCGTTGTAGCACCAGATACCAAGGTCAGTCAAAATACTCAGAGATGCGTTGTGCAACAGTAGTATCTGCTCCTGGCTCATACGTTCGTAGGGTTTAACAACGGTTCCTTCACGAAACAGCTCACTCACAGTTTTTCTCCTTTTCGATTTACTTTTCCCCGCGAAATTTCGGTAGTCACTACAAAACAATGCAGGTTAGGAAATCCCGTTCCCAATAAAGCAACCAGGATGTGTAACTATAGGAAGCGGGGCTTTAGCCCCGCCTGTTGCACAGTGTTTTTGCGGGACTAAAGTCCCACTTCCGTGCAAGGGTGGCCAGAGCTATAATTTGTAACTTATTGAAATTATTGACCCGCATTGTTTTGTAGGGACTACCGAAATTTCCGAGTATATTTGCGAAAATGCCTGTCTTTTCCGACAAGCGCCTCGCCTGTTCGAATCGCCTGCATCAGGGTTTTGTTTAACGGATCCATGATGGCTGCATCCAGTCCGGCATACATAGCCATTTGCAGAAATGCCGCATTGAGCATGGCCCGTGCGGGCAGTCCAAAAGATACATTGGAAAGCCCAATAACGGTTTTGGCCTCTGCAAATTCTTTTTTTATCATCACCAATGTGTTTAAAGTCAGCAGACACTGCATCCGATCTGTGACCACCGGCAAAACCAGGGGATCAAAAAACACATTTTCCATGGGCACATCGTATTTTGCACACCAATCAGCTATTTTTCTGCATGCTGCCACTCGTTCTTCAGGTGTTTTTGGGATGCCGGACTCGTCCATGGCCAAGGCTACCAGCGACGTATTGTACCTGCCGGCCAGGGGCACAATACACTCCAGATGTTTTTTTTCTGCTTTGGTGGAATTGATCATGGCTGGTTTGTTTTCCCTGGCTTCGAGTCCTGCCTCAATCACAGCCGCATCCGCGCTGTCAATGCAAAGCGGAATGTCAACCTTGTCGCTTATAGTTTTTATCGCCCATCGCATGTCATCAACTTCGTCATTACGGGTTCCTTTGCCTGTGCCGATATTCACATCAATATAAGTTGCTCCGGCTTTTGCCAGTTTTTGGGCCAGTTCTATAAGCTTATCTTCCCGGCGATTTTCGATGATCGGTTTTACGTCAGATCGGGTTGCATTAATCTGTTCTCCAATAATAATCATAACTTGATCTTGCTCCTAATGCGGTTTTAACGGTTGGGCATTATTCCATTAAGAATGCGCGGATTCCAGGAATTTCTTCCTTAATACGATGTCGAACATTTTCACTGATCAAAGATTTTGGCGCTTGTTTTAAGATTTGCAAAACTTTTTCCTTAGCCCGGGTACGGGTATCTTTGGCTCCCATGGCCTTCCATGTATCCCTGTTTTCCCTGTCGCTTAACTGAGGCATGTACTGCTCGCCACGCATGTGCCGCCGCGTGTGTCGCGAGGAAACAAAATGCCCGCCGGGGCCGACCTTTTTAATAGCATCAAAAGCCAGTGTGCTTTCATCTACACGTACCCCCTCAACGGCACGCATGACCATGCCGATAATCTCATTGTCGATTACAAGTTTATCAAAAGAGGCTGTCATACAGAATTCCAGGAATCCGGCAGCGTCGTGGATAAAGTTGCCGCCGGCCAGTGCCACCAGAAGACTGGTAATGGCGGATTCATAACCTGTCTGAGCATCGTTTACCTTGGCATCGGACATGCCTGCCGTGGCATAAATGGGAAGTTTGTAAAACTGTGCCATCTGTGAGGCAGCCGCGTTGATCAGGCCCATTTCAACTGCGCCGGATAGATACTTCATGTCTCTAAGATCAGTTGAGGATGCAACACAGCCGAAAATGACCGGTGTGCCCGGGTTTGTCAACTGGGCCAGCATGACGCCGCAAAGCGTGTCAACACACTCTACAACCAGTGTTCCTGCCAGTGTGACGGGCGAAGTAGCGCCACATAACGGTTCCGCAGGCACAACCAGCGGGATGCCGTTTTTGGCAACCTCCATGGCCAGTTTTCCGTAGTCTTCGTCCAGCTTGAAAGGACTGATTACACAGGCGACCATGGATATAAATGGCCGTGCTCGAAGCTTTTCCCGTGATCCTGCAATCATTTCCGCCATCCTTATTACATTGCGAACCCCCTCCACAGTATAAACGCCACCCATGATGTGTTTTTTGGTGTGATTTAAGGCAGCACCAAAACGATTTACGTCTATGTTGGCGTAATCAACGTCGTGAGGAAAAACATTGAGCATGTAAAAATGAATGTTTTCAAGATTGCTTACAACCCTGGCCATGTTCATGATGTCCTTAAGTTCGGATGGACGTGAATCATTACTGCCCGGATCCTGCACATTGAGAGCTGTGCCGCCGGTTCCGAGATAAACCCTGGTTCCTCCGATATCGCAATCCAGGGATCCGTCAGGCTCGCGGCCGCAAAGGTTGACGGAAGACGGCGCTTTTTGCACAAGCTCCATTACCATGTCTGGCGAAAATTTTACAATTTTACTGTCCGAGTCTGCGTCTGCACCAGCCTTTTTGAACATCTCAAAGGCTTGTTTATGATTAACCTGGATGCCGACTTCGGCAAATACTTTGAGTACTGTTTCGTGAATTTTTTGAATACCTTCTTTATTCAAAGGCTTGTACAAACCTCCGGAAAGTCCTCTACGCATTCTTTCGATCTCCTGTCTTCCGTTGTTTTATTTATTTTAAAAAGGGCGGGGCAATTAGAATTACTTTCTTCTCGCGATACAATCGGTTTTCGAACAGTTAGTGCAAGGATTGTAGTCGGCAATTGTTTGGTTGCCGTTCTTTGGTACGATCCCGAAAACGCCGGAAACGGATTTGCGGGGTGTCATAAGGCAGGAGTTACTAAGTGTTACGCCAAGACTTTTGGAATCTTCGAACTGATTGAAAACAGTGGACTGTTCACGGAGTGACCAGTCGCAATATCCCGGGCTGAACCGCAGCGTCACAGCCTGATTTCTGGCCTGGTAATGACGTTCCATGCGAAGGTGAAATTGATTGGTAACGTCTTCCACAACAAGAGACCCCATGGTATCAAGCACGTATGCGTCTGCGTATTGATTCTTTTCCATACACTCGCTTACTTTCCGTTCTAAATCATGGCCAATAGTTGCGATAAAAAAACATACTTCTTTTGCCGGACGCAAAGTTCGGGAAAGCTTCGGACTTTTCAGCCATGTTTGATTTTGTAACAGGACTCCGCCTTTTTTTACCGAAGCGAGAGGCTTCACATTGAAGTTTATTTGAGGCGTTATCAGCTCTTCCAGACGATCTGAAGACCGGTCAATTTTTTGCTGAACAGCCGGGGATACATTCTTGTTGCCGGATGCTCCAAAAAATCGCAAAAGTTTTTCATTGTCCACATCAA
The DNA here is from genome assembly GCA_030262795.1 of Deltaproteobacteria bacterium. Lineage (GTDB taxonomy): Bacteria > Desulfobacterota > Desulfobacteria > Desulfobacterales > ETH-SRB1 > B13-G4. Next base: position 9,942 of record JAJSZO010000026.1, read on the forward strand.
TTTGAAAATTGTTAACAACCATCGGATATTTTCCTGAATTTTTCTGCTGTTCAGTCAGAATTTACACTTTGATCCTGGAATGTAAATTTTCCCAGCGCATCAAATTTTGGGTAGTCCCTACAAAACAATGCGGGTCAATAATTTCAATAAGTTACAAATTATAGCTTTGGCCACCCTTGCACGGAAGTGGGACTTTAGTCCCGCAAAAACACTGTGCAACAGGCTGGGCTAAAGCCCCGCTTCCTATAGTTACACATCCTGGTTGCTTTATTAGGAACGGAATTTCTTAACCTGCATTGTTTTGTAGGGGCTACCAAATTTTGATAATAATTCTATATAACGTGTACTATATAAAATGGCAAGGGAAAATAAAAACATTGAAATAATAATTTAATGTGCGCTATTGATAACCTCGTAAAAAAGTTAAATTTATCCGGCATTTGGCTCTGATAAATTCTGTTTTTGATTAAACTTTATGTAGTTATACCAGCAGGTTATACTGCTACACTTCCAAGCGCCAATCATTGAACACTCACAGCAAGTGGTATCCTACAGCTTTTTTACTAAAGCATCAGTTTTGTATTGTAAAATATATAATAATATGGAATTTCAGGATGAAATTTGCATAAAACAGTATGTATTATATGGAAATAGGATAGGATATCAAATAAATATTGCATTTATCGTGGGAGTTAAAGTAAGGACTTCTTTTTCGCTATAAAACTACTACATTTTCATTAAATAATTTTAAAAAAATGAAACAGGAACAGGCACCACAGACAGAAAAGATAACAACTGGGTTGCGATGCAGGGAATTGCTCGTATCTTTGAGGAAGATTATCAGGGCAATAAGTCTTCACTCTAAAGATCTGAACCGAAAATATGGGATAACCGGGCCCCAGTTGATAGTTTTGCAGGAACTTTTAACCTACGGCCAAATTTCGGTTACAGCTTTGGCCAAATCAATCAGCCTGAGCCAGGCTACTGCAACTGACATTGTAAACCGACTTGAAAAAAAAGAGCTTTTAACAAAAATACGCAGTGATCAAGATAAGCGGCGGATAATAATACAGCTCTCTGAGAAATGCCTTCAAATTCTTGAGCAAGCCCCGCCTCCTTTGCAGGAAACATTTATAAAGCGGTTTTCAAACTTGGAGGAGTGGGAACAATTAATGATTTTAAGCGCCATGAAACGAGTGGTCCACATGATGGCGGCAGAAAAAATAGATGCCTCGCCTATACTTGCGGCAGAAGAGATAACCGGTTTCAATAATACCACATTGTAAAATCTACAGCATAAAGGCTGGCACGCGCAGGATTGATGGGTCTGAAAAATCAAAGGTATCGAATGTAACCATCACTGAAAAGGGCACCCCCCACTTTTCTGATAAAGACCGGATTAAACGGGTATCACTGGATCTTAAACGCCCGGTTTTACATTCCACCGGAAACGCGACATCCTGCACATGAAAAATAAAATCAACTTCCTGCCTGCCAACCCTCCAGAATGTCAAGACTGCATCCATTTCTCTCAGGCGAAGAAACACATCATTTTCTACAATCCTCCCTAATATTTCGGGAAAAGTATCCAGTGGTCAATACCGGTGTGCGGCAAGGGATGGAGTACTTAGGTATACTTTTTTCCCTGTCCTTTTAAGGCAAGCTTTTCTTCATTTTTACTTTCCACGGTTCCTTCAATTTTCAATTTCTATCGCTTCCCGCACCCTGCACGCCAAGCCTTCCGGTGTAAAAGGCTTTTGGATAAAATTCAGTTCCGGAGCCAAAACACCATGATGAACAATGGCGTTGTCCGTGTATCCTGACATATAAATTACCTTCATCCGGGGATAAAGAGACTGCAGTCTTTCCGCGACTTTCTTCCCGCCCATCTTGGGCATTACCACATCGGTGAGCAACAGGTGGATCTGCCCCTCATGAGCTTTGCCGACCTTTAAAGCCTCTTCTCCATTTTCAGCCGCCAGTATCCTGTACCCGTGGCTTTGTAGAACTTTTTGCGCAAATTTTAGGAGCCTGGCATCGTCTTCTACAATCAAAACAGTTTCAGAGCCGCCAAGAGCGTACACATGGGTTTGTTCTTTTTCCTCCGGCACTGCATCCACTTTTATTTTAGGCAGATAGACCTTGAATGTGGTTCCCTGTTCAGGCTTGCTGTAAACCCAGATAAAACCATTGTTTTGTGTGACAATGCCGTAAACAGTGGACATACCCAGTCCCGTGCCCTTGCCAACTTCCTTTGTGGTGAAGAAAGGCTCGAAGATGTGTGACTGAATCTCCTTGTCCATACCGATGCCGGTATCGCTTATAGCCAGCATCCCATAATGGCCTGGCTTTTCTTCTTTAATACCGTGCTCGCGAAAATAATTCCCGTCCAGCTCAGCGTTGGCTGTAACAATGGTAAGTTTTCCTCCATGTGGCATGGCGTCTTTGGCATTGACCACCAGGTTCATAATCACCTGGTCGATCTGGCCGGAGTCTGCATAGACCTTCCACAGCTCAGTTTCTAAAACCGTTTGCAACTCAATATTCTCTCCGATCATACGCTTAAGCATCTTTTCCATTTCGTTTATCACTTTATTCAAATCCATAACCTCAGGCTTGACTATCTGTTTGCGGCTGAAGGCAAGAAGCTGCCTGGTAAGAGATGCGGCCTTGTCCCCGGCTTTCTTAATCTCTTCTATTCCCTTGCGTAAGGATTCATTCTTAATGACATTCATCAACGCAAGCTCAGCATTGCCAAGGATAACGGTCAGCAGGTTGTTGAAATCATGAGCAATGCCTCCGGCCAGAGTGCCGATGGCTTCCATTTTTTGGGCCTGCCGGAGCTGCTGCTCCATACTCTTTTGTTCGGTAATATCCTGGAAAGTTTCTATCGCTCCAACAATTTTTCCCTGTTGGTTTCTCAATGGTGCTGCAGTAAAGAAAAGCCATTTGCCTTTTTCTCCCAGATCAGGATAAAAATTTTCTCCTTCATACGCGCCTTCAATTAGAGTGGATTTAATATTTTCACCTTTATAGCGACCGGCTATTTCTTCCTCTTTTGCCCCATCCACTATAAAATCAGCCATAACAGGTCTTTTTTCAGTATAGAAAACAAGCCATTGTTTTTTTGTACCCACCATTTCAGAAGCGGAAAAACCGGTCAAACTTTCACAAGCCTTGTTCCAGTGTGTGATAATATGATTGTTGTCAATGATAAAGGTTGGGATCGAATTCCCCTGAACGGCTTGTTTAAGTCTTCTCTCGCTCTCCTGCAGTGCTTCTTTCGCTTGTTTCCTATCTGTAATATCACGAAATATTTCCAGTTTCGATATGCTGCCATCAGGATTTTTCAAGGGTGTGTCAATAAGGTCATACGCCTTCTGATTTTTAAAACAATACCATTCCCAACGAACGGTTTTACCTGCAAATACTTCCTGGTTTTTGCACCACGGGCAGACTTCTTTTCGGTTGTGTAGATACTCGTAACACCTGCGTTCTTCTACTGCACCAAATTCTTTCTTGAGTACAGGATTTATGTATTCGATGTCATACTGCCGGTTGACTATGGAAACTCCATCCGGCATGGATTCCAAAATATTGACAACCTTGTTTCTCTCGAATTGCAACCTCTCCTCTGCCAGTTTGCGCTCGTTGATTTCTCTTTCCAGATCCAGCATTTTTTTTTCAAGTTGTTTCACCAGACGCTCGCTGTAGAGCTTGGTGATCTCTTTCTCATCTTCTATAATCGTTTTTCTGGGCTTTGCATCCCCGATCACACATTGTATGATTTTTATGAATTTATCCGTCTCAACCGGCTTTCGAATAAGTTTGGCTGCCCCAATTTTCAGGGCAAGTTCCTCATCTTTCTCATCTGTGTATGTGGCCGTGTAAAAGATAAAGGTGATATGATTCAGATCGTTATCATTTTTAATCTTTCTGCAAAGCTGAAATCCATCCATTACAGGCATGAGAATATCCGAGATTATCACATCAGGTTGGGATTCCTTTGCCACCTTCAGAGCCTCTTCACCATTGGTGGACACTTCAACTGTATGTCCATCAGACTCAAGTATCTTTTTAAGAATCAGTCTTGAATCTTCACTATCATCAACAATAAGGATATTCATCATTACTCTTCTCCAGTTATCTCCCTTATCTGATTTATAATGGTAACAGGGTCAATCGGTTTTTCGATATACCCGTTACAGCCGGCCTGCAACAATCTTTTTCTGTCACCGCTCATTGCATAGGACGTGATGGCAATGATAGGGATTTTACAATCTACCTCTGATTTGCGTAGCTTTTTGAGCACCTCCAGGCCATCCATATCAGGGAGCTGGATGTCAAGAAGGATGAAATCCGGCTTTTCTTTCAGCGCAAGCTCAATGCCCATTTTGCCGTTTTCAGCCCTGATAGTGCTGTAGCCCTTTTTCTCTAAAATAAATGTTATAAGCTTCATGTTGTTTTCATTGTCTTCTATCACAAGCGCTCTTTTCATGATATCCTCCCTTTATAGACTTTCAGATAATTAATTTCACAAGGCCAGAAGGAGGAAGGCGTATTAGTTATACGTCGACGACTGATAACACAGTGAAATTATTTATCTGAAAGTCTATATTTCCTTCGCCACCCTGATCACAAACGTACTCCCCTCTCCATACTTGCTTTCAACTGAAACCGATCCCTTGAGCACCTCTGTTGCAATTTTTTTTGTCAGGTACAGACCCAGTCCTGTGCCCTGAATTGTTGTTTTCAAAGGTGTATCAAGTCTGGCAAAAGATTTAAAAAGTTTGGGTATATCCTCTTCCTTTATACCTGTTCCGGTATCTTTTACTCTAATTTCTACCATACCATCAATCTCAAATGCAGATATCATGATTTCACCTTTTTCAGTGAATTTGACGGCATTGCTTAAATAATTAAGGATGCACTGGAGAAGCCTTTTTCTGTCAGTCGTAAGTTGCAGGTCAGGGGGCAGGCTGGTTTCAAGACCAAGCCCTTTATTGTCTATTTCCGGCTTGAGGCTTGATATGGCCTCCTTAATCACTTCATTGATGTTGATTTTTTTCGCATAAACCTCAACCTTTCCGGCCTCAATCTTTGAAACATCTATGATATCGGTTATGAGGGCAAGCAGGTGTTTTGCCGAATCATAGACTCTTTGGAGCTGGTCTTTTTGTTCGGCGTTAATTTCACCTGTCATACCCTGGAGGATGATTCCGGTAAATCCGATGATTGAATTAAGCGGGGTACGAAGCTCGTGGGACATGGATGCAATGAACATGGATTTAAGCTGGTCGAGTTCCTGCAGGCGCTCATTTGCATGTTTGAGTTTCTCTGTGGTCATGTTGAGGTCTTCGACAATATTGACCAGTGCTATCTGTGATTTTTCAAGTTCCACTGTTCGTTCCTTGATCAGCTCCTCCAGATGGTCACGGTATTTTGCCAGTTTTTCTTCTGCGCGCCTGCGCTCAATGATTTCTTTGTTCAATCTCTCATTGGCTGTTTCCAGTTCAAATGTACGATCCTCAAGTTTGACTGTTCGCTCGCTCACTCGCTGTTTAAGCTGTTCCGCATATTTTTTCAACGCTTCCTTCGTTTTGTTGCGCTCCTGCTCGCTCCGTGTCAATCGCTGCATCACAAAGGCGATCCCTCCAAGACCTATCAGCCACAAAAGGCCGTGACCGAGTACCAACCTGAGCGTATACCTATGACCAATGGCCCACAGAGGCTCCATGGGAATAGAAACGCTGATTCCGCCCCGAATATCTCCCTCCCGGGATCCGTATGCCGCATGGCATCTAAGACAGCCCTTTTCAGTGATTAAAGGACACATTAGGCGCATGTGCTCCCTGCCTTCTATCTCTTCGACTGAACTGGTTTCAGTCTCTCCGCGCTCGAAACCTTGAAGCGCTTTGGTCTCCCACGGATCCGGGGCATTCTGAGGACGGATCGGATTCAGGCTTGTGATGTGTCCGCGAATGCCACATTCCTCGTCTAATAGTTCATGTACCTGGCGGGTCATATAGGCTGGATTCATCAACGTAAGCAGCTTTCCTGACGGTGTCGTGATATCGCGCTCCGGAATATCGGACAAATAAGGGTTGGGCTTTGTTTCCCTGGTCACAGGCACGTAGACTCCGCCGTGCAGCGTGTTCCAGCAGCGGTAGATGATGTCTTTCTCGTAAGCGGCCTTCGCCTGAATACGTGCTGTCTCCAGGGTCTCCTGTCTTACCAGAACAATGTTCCACGTCAGAGACGTAGCGATGACTATAGTCCACACCGCCACCAATATCCAAACATAGCACACCGGTCTTGATGGACGAGATTTGATCTTTTTGGAATTATTCGTAGTTGCGATTTTTCCCTTCCTCCACAAAGCATAAACTTTTTTGCGCCTTGCTTTTCAGCTTTTTTATCTCTTCCTTCAGCTCCTTCATCCTCAATTCCCTATCTACAAACAATTTATTCATTCTTTCAAGTTTTTCGGTTTTCTCTTTCAAGTTTTTTGTTCTTTCCTCAACTTTGACTTCCAGATCATCGTGTGCCTTCTGCAGCGCTTCCTCTGCCTGCTTGCGCTGGGTGATGTCCCGCACTACCACCAGCAGGCGATCCTGTCCGGCGATTTCAGCACGCTTCATATTCACCTCAACCCAGAACAGATCTCCTGATTTACGCTTAGCCCTCCATTTAAATATTTGAGGCTTTCCTTGTGCTGCTTTCTTGTTCCGGATAAGAGCCTCTTGTTGACTGTATGGCGATTCGCCCAGACTTAGAGCCTCAATATCAAGCCGGAGGGCATTCTCGCGGGAATAGCCATACATCTCGCACATTCTGCTGTTGACGTTGAGGATGGCACCAGTGTTCAGGTCATGGACAAAAATGGCGTCATTGACTGCATTGAAGATTGTTCGGAATCGCTCTTCGCTTTCGTGCAGGGCCCTATGTGACTTTTCCAGGTTTTTTGCCATCTGATTAAAACTTGCTGCAAGCACTCCGATTTCATCCTTCCCGGAAATCTTCACTCTTGCTGAAAGATTTTCAGAATTCATCTCTTTTACGGTTTTTGTAAAAGTTTCAAGTGGTTCAATAATAGAGCGATCCATGAATACATAAAGTCCAAGCCCTGTAAGAAGAAAAAATCCCATGAGACCAAAAATCAAGGCCAGCGTCATTGTTCGGATTTGCTTATTGATATATTCTTTTGAAAAGTTGATCTTTATGCTTCCAATTATTCCTCTCATACTTGTGGTTATATCGCACCGTTTTATATCTAAATCCCGGGCGGAAACATTTCGTTTGGCAGCCGATCTTATGAGAGTCCCGCTGACATCGAAGACAGCAACAGATGCAATGTTTTCATAGCTTAGATACGATGTTATTAACTGCTCCACCTGTTTATAATTATAGAAATCCAACACAGGCGACAGGGAATAAGACAGGACTCCCATTGCCGCCTCTTTATCGACCCTGTACTTATCCATCATTTTCTTTTCTACGACTTTGGAAGCCATAAAAGAAGAGCTTGCCGTGCAGAAAACAGTGATGATAAAGATAAACAAGATTGTCTTTTTCTTCAGACTGTCAAGCTTCATTTTCATTCTCTTGTTTGAAAAAAACTGTTAAATTCCCGGATATATGCACTTCTTTTGCCGGCATACTCTGTTGCATTTTCAGGCTGCAAAATATTTAGATTATCGAAGGAAGGTATTTCATCAAGTGGCG
>JAJSZO010000027.1 GCA_030262795.1 Deltaproteobacteria bacterium
CCGGCTTTGACTCCGGCTCTTTTTTATTACCTTGTTCCAACTCTGCCGCAACTTCCGGATATTTAACCGCAATAGACTTCAAGGCGGCGGCTTTCATATCCTTTCCAAATGGAGACAAAATAATTTCCTGATACTTGCGGATATCTTTCTTTTTTATTTCTTCTTTCAGACGTTTGATCTCGGTCAGGCGTTTTGCCTCCTCTTTTTGCTGTTTATTTTTCAGCGTGTTAAGCTGTTTTTGCAGTTTTTCTCTCTGATGTACAATAGTAAGCATGACATCCAGGGTATTGTAGCTTCTTGCTGCCTGTGCATCAAGTTTTGCGATTTCCGCTTTGCAACGAGCAATTTCCACTTGCTCCTTCTCACGTGCTGCCCAGTGTTTTGCTTCCATATGTGACAGTGGGTCAGGCGCCTTCATGTCCGCTTCCGTGTCCGATCCGTACGCAAGTGAGTTGTTTCCGATCGCCACAATCGCATTGCCGGCAAAGCCACCGACTCTTACGCTCCCACCAATGATGCAAATAACACCCAAAACGGCTCCAACAATCGCTGATACCATCAATTTTTTATTCAACTCGTCCTCCCTGGCTGCATTTTGGGATTATAATTAAAGTTTAAAACAAATAATACGACATTTCTATGGAACGAGATTTAAATAACTTTCTCAGTTAGACGCTCAGATTTAGGTCGGATTTGTTCGATCTGAGTATTCAAAATCTTAAGGAATAGCAAGCTATTTTGTAGATTTTGAATACTCAGATCGGGCAAAGGCGGCCTGAAGATGAGATGCATAAATGGGAAAGTTATTTAAACCTCGTTCCTAATAAAACACAATTAATTCTCTTCGGATATTTTCTTTACAAATTAGCCTTATCATGTATAATACTACCTTCTTGAAAAAAATTATAGTTTTCGTTCAGGCACTTTAATAAGCAGCAACAGGCAGGAGCCGGAAATGGATTATATCAAAATACAATTTAGTAATAATTTTGATGAATTAGGTTCTAGAATTGAAAAAACCATTGAGGATATGTTCAGATCTATGAATCCTGTTTTTTCTTTTTCTGAATGTACCTGGAAGCCTCAAATGGATATTTATGAGATTCCTGAAGAAATAATTATTATAGCTGAAATTGCAGGAGTCAATAAAGAAAACCTGGGGATAAAAATTAACAGCAAAGCCGTCAAAATTTATGGCTATCGTACTGAATTGCCACACGTAGAAAATATAAAATACAGATTAGCGGAAATCCGGTACGATAAATTTGAACGTACCCTTTTTCTTCCTGCACCGATTGATACTGATAAGGTAACGGCATCATATATAAATGGTTTTCTTCAGATTAAGCTTGCCAAACTGCCGATTGATAAAACACGCAAGATGCCGATCACTGAGGAATAGTTGATTTCCGATTAACGTTTAACAAAACTCTACGAGGTATCCATGACAGATAAGCAACCATCCTTGAACTTTGAAAATAAAGAACTCCCGAAAATACTTCCTATTCTTCCTTTATTTGATGCTACTCTATTCCCCAAAATGGTTGTGCCGATTGTTATAATGCAACGTGAATCCATTCAACTGGTAGATGAAGCAATGTCCAAAGATAGAACAATCGGCCTTATTCTATCAAAGAATTCAGAAGTTAAAAACAAATACGGGCCTGACGATCTATACAAAATCGGCACAACCGCACTTATCCTTAAAATGGCAAAAATCGAAGAGAATAATGCACAGTTACTTGTACAAGGTTTGGGCAGATTTAAAGTAAAAAAATTTATAAAAGAAAAGCCTTACCTGCAGGCCAGAGTAGAAAATCTTCATGATATAGAAAGAAAAAGCAAGGAGATTGATGCCCTTATGGCCAATCTTATCGGCCTGTTTACCAAAGTTGTCGAGTTCTCTCCGGGATTGTCACCTGATATTCTTTCTATGGCAAAATCAATACAGTCGCCGGGCATTCTCGCTGACATGATTGCTTCGATCATAAATTCAACATTAGAAGAAAAACAAAAAGTTTTAGAAATCCTGAACATAAAAAAACGACTGCAGGAAGTTACACGTATTGGTAATTATCAGGTGGAAATTCTTGAGCTTGGGAACAAAATACAGTCCCAGGTCAAGGGTGATATGGATAAAAAACAGAGAGAATATTATCTCCGCCAGCAAATGGAAGCGATCAAGGAAGAACTCGGCGAAAAAGATGAAACGAGTATTGAAATTGAAGAATACAAGACTAAAATTAAAGAAAAGAATCTCCCTGAAGAAGCGCTTAAAGAGGCTGAACGCGAAATTGGCCGTCTATCACGAATGCATCCTTCTTCTTCCGAATATACCGTGGCATCAACATACATTGACTGGCTGACATCACTACCCTGGAATGAAAGCACAGAAGACAACTTAGATATAACAAAGGCCAGAAAAATTTTAGATAACGATCATTACGGACTAACGAAACCTAAAAAACGTATTATAGAATTTCTGGCTGTACGAAAGCTTAAACCTGAATCAAAAGGCCCTATACTTTGCTTTGTAGGCCCGCCGGGTACAGGAAAAACATCTCTTGGCCGCTCAATAGCACGGGCTTTAGGGCGTAAATTTTTCCGCATTTCACTTGGCGGTGTCAGAGATGAGGCTGAAATCAGAGGACACAGGCGAACCTATGTCGGCGCTCTTCCCGGACGTATTATTCAGGGTATCAGACGTGCAGAGTCTAATAATCCGGTTTTTATGCTGGACGAAATTGACAAAATCGGAAGTGATTTTCGTGGTGATCCATCTTCGGCTCTGCTGGAAGTTCTTGATCCGGAGCAAAACTTTTCTTTTTCAGATCATTACCTTGATGTGCCGTTTGATCTGTCAAAAGTCATGTTCATTACCACTGCAAATATTTTACACACAATACCTCCGGCTCTTCAAGACAGAATGGAAGTCTTGCATCTGCTGGGATACACTCTGGATGAAAAAATTAAAATTGCAAACCGTTTTCTCATACCTCGTCAACGCGAAGCACATGGTCTCAATTCATCTCAAATAACCTTCACAAATGCTTCAATAAAAAATATAATCACAGGCTACACAAGGGAAGCGGGTTTAAGAAATTTAGAACGCGAGATTGCAACCATATGCAGAGGTGTTGCAACACAAATCGCTGAGGAAAAAAGAAAGTCAGTTAAAGTCAGTATAAAAGATATTTACAAATACCTCGGCCCTGTCCACTTTTCCTCCGGAGCCAGAGCAAGACCTTTAAAACCGGGCATAGCCATGGGTCTTGCATGGACGGAAGCAGGAGGTATGTTACTCTTTGTCGAAGCTACATCCATGAAAGGAAAAAAGCACCTTACTTTAACCGGTCAACTTGGGGATGTTATGAAGGAATCCGCAACAGCGGCTTTGAGTTTTATTCGTGCAAATGCTGCCAAACTCGGAATCTCCGAAGATTTTTTTGATACTATTGATATACATATCCATATACCGGAAGGAGCCATACCAAAAGACGGCCCTTCTGCCGGTGTCACCATACTTACAGCCCTTGTATCTCTTCTGACCAATAAAACAATAAAAAAAGATCTTGCCATGACCGGTGAAATTACCCTGAGAGGACGGGTTTTGCCGGTTGGAGGCGTAAAGGAAAAAGTTCTTGCCGCCCACCAGGCCGGAATTAAAACCATTATCATGCCAAAGTGGAACAAAAAAGATTTAGAAGAAGATATGCCGGAAAAAGTAATGAAAGAAATTCAATTCCACTTTGTTAACCAGATGATGGAAGTATTAAAAATTGCTATAGGAAAGCAGCCAACCGTGAACCATGAACAATGAACCAGACAACCTGAGTAGTTACCATTTTTTTTCTTGCGTTACCTTCCTCGCTGTTTTCGGTCTTTTCCTTTCTTTATTTCACGGATGTGCCACGGTAAAGCTACCTCCTGACCGATCAAAAGCTTCCCCCCCAACATTCAAGCCTTACAAAGTAATGGGAAACTGGTATCAGCCGCTGCATGACGCAAAGGATTTCGTGCAGGTTGGAAAAGCATCCTGGTATGGCAGGAAGTTTCACGGCAGAAAAACCGCAAACGGCGAAATTTATGATATGTATGCCATCTCTGCCGCGCATAAAACTCTGCCGATTGGGACATATGTAAAAGTGCGCAATCTACATAACAATAAAAAAATCGTGGTCAGAATCAATGACCGCGGGCCCTTTGTTCGAGGCAGAATAATTGATCTTTCCTATGCTGCAGCAAAAAAAATCGGCATAGTTGGGCCAGGTACGGCAAAGGTCAAAATCGTAGCCTTGGGGGTTGCCGGAAAATCTGAACCCAAAAGACATGAACACCGGACTTATGCCCCTGTGAACTATTATGCCGGAAATTTTACATTTCAAGTTGGCGCATTCTGCGACCGGCAAAATGCTGAAAGGTTCAGGGCAAAACTTGCTCAAAAATACAGAAATGCTCACATAACAACCTATAATGGCGGTGATGCTATCTACTACAGGGTACGGCTTGGGAAATGCTCAAATCTTGAGCAGGCAAGAGAGTATGAAAAAGATCTTAATGACAACGGATTTGAAGATGCATTTATTGTTGCAGAATAGGTAAGGAATGTGGATGAATTAACTTCCCCAAGTAGGCGCACAGATTTGGGCAAAAGCGGCCTGAAGCTGTGATGCATAGTTGGGAAGTTATTTCGTCCACATTCCTAAGGCGCACAGATTTTTGACTACGTGAGCAGCAACAGAAAATTAATACAGGGGGACTATGAACAACGATACATTTATATCCAAAATTGCTGAAGAACAAAATGTAAATAATAATCAGGTTCAGGCCACGGCTTCCCTTCTTGCGGAAGGCGCGACAGTTCCGTTTATCGCGCGTTACAGAAAAGAAGCAACGGGAAGTCTTGATGAAGTAGCTGTTATGGCTATCAGGGACAGGCTGAACCATCTTATGGAACTGAAAGAACGAAAGGAAGCAATCCTCAAATCTCTTGAAAAACACGGTCACCTGACGGATGAACTGAAGGAAAAGGTTCTTGCTGCGGAATCCATGGCTGTGCTTGAAGACATATATCTTCCGTATAAGCCTAAACGACGGACAAGGGCTGTTATGGCAAAGGAAAAAGGACTTGAACCGCTGGCGCTGATGATTTTTGAGCAAAAAGGAACAAATCCGGTCAAAGAGGCGGAATCTTTCATTGACCCTGAAAAAGGAGTTGAATCTGTTGAAGATGCCCTGGCAGGGGCCAGAGACATAATTGCTGAAATCATAAATGAAAACGATAAGGCCAGGGCTCGGCTGAGGAACCTCTTTCTCACAAAAGCTGCGATTAAAAGCAGGGTTGCTTCGGGTATGGAGGAAAAAGGGGCTAAATTCAGGGATTATTTTGACTGGGAGGAACCTGTTGCCGGTGTTCCTTCTCACAGGATGCTGGCCATGAGACGGGGTGAAGGTGAAGACTTTCTGAACCTTGACATACTGCCTGATGAAGAAGAGGCAACAGCTATCCTTGAGAACATGTTTGTTAAAGGGGAAGGTGATGATTCCGCACAGGTAAAGCTGGCTGCAAAGGATTGCTATAAGCGTCTTCTTTCCCGTTCAATGGAAACTGAAACCAGGCTCCATGCAAAAGAAAAGGCTGAGATCGAAGCAATAAAAGTCTTTGCGGATAACCTTCGCCAGCTCCTGCTTGCTCCGCCGTTGGGAGCAAAACGCGTCATGGGAATAGACCCGGGATTCAGAACAGGGTGCAAGCTTGTCTGTCTTGACCGGCAAGGAAAACTGCTTCATTATGATACTGTTTATCCCCACATGTCTGAAAAAAAGACTCTTGCAGAAACAGGAAAAATAAAATCCCTGTGCGAAAAGTTTGAGATTGAAGTCATAGCTGTGGGAAACGGTACTGCCGGCAGAGAAACAGAAACCTTTGTAAAGGCTGTCCCTTTTTCAAAGCCCGTACAGATTATCATGGTCAACGAGAGCGGCGCTTCAATATATTCCGCTTCTGAAGTGGCAAGGGAAGAGTTCCCGAATCATGATCTAACGGTGCGCGGAGCTGTCTCAATCGGAAGACGTTTGATGGATCCCCTTGCAGAGCTTGTAAAAATCGATCCAAAATCAATAGGTGTGGGTCAATACCAGCATGATGTTGATCAGAAGGCACTGAAACAGTCCCTTGATGATGTTGTTATGAGTTGCGTTAACGGTGTCGGAGTTGATCTGAACAGAGCCAGCGCCCAGCTCCTTACGTATGTTTCAGGCATGAACGCCGGGCTTGCAAAAAATATTGTCGCTTATCGTGAGGATAACGGACCATTCATCTCCAGGCAGCAACTGACAAACGTGTCGCGCCTTGGTCCCAAGGCGTTTGAACAGTCTGCGGGTTTTTTAAGGATTCATGACGGTGAAAACCCTCTTGATGCCAGCGCAGTGCATCCTGAAACTTACTATATCGTTGACGCCATAGCCAAAGATCTTGATACTGCGGTCGTTGATATTTTGAAAAAACCTGAAATCAGGAATCAAATCAATGTTACAAAATATGTTACTGATTCAGTCGGGCTTCCCACACTGAATGATATCCTTGATGAACTGGCAAAGCCGGGACGTGACCCAAGGAAAAAATTTGAGGCATTCGCATTTACCGATGGTATTGAAAAAATCGAAGACCTGAGACCTGGAATGAAACTCTCCGGAATTGTAACAAATATTACAGCGTTCGGGGCTTTTGTTGATATGGGCGTGCATCAGGATGGCCTTGTTCATGTCAGCGAGATGGCAGACAGGTTTGTGAAAAATCCCACTGATATTGTAAAAGTTCAGCAAAAGGTGTCAGTAATCGTGCTTGAAGTTGACCTTGCCAGAAACAGAATTTCTCTATCAATGAAATCGCAATCCGGGAAGTCAGATGCTGAGGTAAAAAATCCGGGATTGAAAAAAGCTCAAAAGCGTAATCCTAAACCAAAGAATAAAAAGAAGGTAAGCAGCAAGCCTGCGCCATTTAATAACCCGTTAGCAGATGCCCTAATAAAAAGCGGGTTTAAATAGGGTTCAGGTTGCTGACTCTTGGCTGGTCTGACGGGAACAGTTTTCTTGGAATTGATTTTGCCCTGTTGTCATCAGCAGAAAGGAAATAAAAAACAACGATTTTATGGTCCATGTCTCTGTTTTTCAAGCTAAGGAACGTGGACGAAATAACTTCCCCAACTATGCATCACAGCTTCAGGCCGCCTTTGTTCGATTCCAAATCACAAAAATATTGAAATAGCTCGCTATTCCATCAACTTTTGTGATCTGAGATCAAACAAATTCGACCCAAATCTGTGCGCCTACTTGGGGAAGTTAATTCGTCCACGTTCCTAATCACATGGCCATTTATTTTTGTAATGTTCTGATATGTTGAGAATTATCGGGTCAAATCCAAGTGCCCGGTGATCGCAAAAGACATCGGCTGCAAGGGGGGAAGAAATAAAGGGGGGGCGTCTGTGAATAACCAGGAAATACATACTGACAGAAAAAACAATACTCTTATCAAAGAAGCCAAACAAATTGAGCGGATAGCTCTTTACGCGTTACTCCTTAACTTTGTGCTCACAGGAATTAAAGGCGTACTCGCATACTTTTCAGGCAGTCTGGCTATTGCCGCAAGTGCGATCGACTCCGCAAGTGATTCCGTTGCTTCTCTCACTATACTCGGCGGCCTGAAATTATCGACCCGGAAAAGCCCCAGGTTTCCGTATGGATTGTACAAGATTGAAAATGTAATCTCGGTGATTTTGGCGATGTTCATATTTTTTGCAGGATACGAAATCGTCCGTAACATCCTCTCACCAGGTGCAGAACCGCCAACTATTACGTTAGGACATGTCGGCTGGTTATCAGCGGGAATATTGATCACGTTTTTGTTTGGGCAGTATGCAATTGCTGCAGGCAAGCGCACAAAGTCACCTACCTTGATTGCCGAGGGTCGCCATCGTCAGGTTGATGTGCTTGCTTCACTGGTGGTTGTGGCAGCAGTTGGACTTCACTATTTTGGACTGGATATAGATTTTTGGGGAATAACCATAGATCGCATTGCAGCCGGACTGGTACTTATTTTTATCGGATATGCCGGATGGGAAATACTTTCCGATGGGATGCGCGTACTCCTTGATGCCTCTCTTGACCCTGAAACACTGGACCAGATACGAAAGATTATCGAATCACAGCCAATGGTAACAGAGATTCGACGGTTGACGGGCCGGAATGCAGGCCGTTACCGCTTCCTGGAAACAGAGGTGGTTTTGCGTACCGGCAATTTGAAAAAAGCCCATGCAATCAGTCAACATATCGAAGCGGACATTAGAAAACAAATGCCTCTGGTAGAGCGTGTAGTGATTCACTACGAGCCACAAATGCACGAGTACCTGCGCATCGCAGTACCGCTTGCATACGATATGGAGCAGATCAGCGCTCATTTTGGCGAAGCGCCCTACTTTGCGGTGGTACTCTTGCGTTTTGTTGACGGGAAGATTGAACGTCAGGAAGTAGTAACCAATCCGTATACTAAGGTCTCTAAGGCCAAAGGAATTCGCGTGGCCGAGTGGCTGGTTAAGCATAAAATAGACGTGGTAGTGGTAAAAGAGGATTTACATAAAAAAGGGCCGGCATACGTTTTTGCTGATGCAGGGGTAGAGTTGCAAGTATGTGCGGCTGGCCAATTGAGTGAAGCAATTGACTTCTTTAGAGGAACCAAACTTTTCAAAAACTTTTTATGAAACCTGAAAAATATAGTTTGGGGGATATTATGTTGCTGAGGTATCTACAATAATTCCACGTTCCTTAGAAATAATTCAATCTCCCGCCAGAATATCTTCCAGTTTGGAGGGCAATCGTTGTGTCCGCAATCATAGGTTATCATTTTGCCGTTTTTTGCTGCCTTGTAAAGAGTAACTCCATGAGTATATGGAATTGTTTCATCATATTTCCCATGAATTACCAGTACAGGTTTTGAATATGATTTGACCACTGATAAATTGTCAAATGGATCCCTTACAAGAAAGCCCGGGACAAAGAACTTTGAGGCCATTGACCGGATACTTGTAAATGTTGATTTAAGAATCAAAGTCGCTGAAGACCGCTTTGCAGCAAGTGCACAGGCTGCACCTCCACCGATTGAACGTCCGAATATTATAATTTTCTCAGGGTCAACATCATTGCGTGCTACCAATAAATCATATGCTGAAATCATAGCTTCAGTAATACTTTTTTGAGAAGGGGTTCCCTCTGATCTGCCGTAACCGGGATATTCAACAAGCATTATCCCAATTCCAAGAGCAGCAAAATTTTTAAACTCTTCTGGCCAGAAGTCAATTAATTCAGAATTACCATGAGCAAAAATCACAGCCGGACAACCACCTTTATCATACACAGATGCCGGCGGCAGAAACCATGATTCGACCTTGCCGTAACTTGTGTTCAGCCATATTTTTTCCAGACCGCAAATTTTATCTTCTGCATCTGAAAATTCAGGAAGTTGATAGCGGGGAAACATGATCTGCCGCTGCACCAGGAAAATAAAGCAACAATAACCAATGTATAAAAATAAAGCTGCTAAGACCAATTTGATGAGTATATTCATTTCTACGCCTTTCAGTATTATAAAACTTCCCATGGCGGAATTGATTTGGATAAAGATCTATAAATAGCATCTGTCTTCAGCCGCATGTTCTTTCTATCTGAATCATTTTTTTCACAAAATATTTTAAGAGAAATATAAAATTTCTGCTTTTTTTCATTAAATATTACAATTTCACAATAATCCTTTCTGTCATAAATGAATTTGTAAGGGTAATCATCTCTTTCCGAAAGCAATGTCGTCCGGTAAACCTCGTCAAATGTTAATGGAATATGCTTAAAACATATATCATTATATTCCGGAGCTATATTTACACCAAGTTCATCTGCAAAATGCTCAAGTTCCTCTCTTGTGCAGTTAATAGTCCTGTAATGTCTTCTATCTGATATATCCTCGCATTCACAGCGGATATACTCCTTAAGATAATGGCCTGTTTCCTTCTTCATGCCGCTGTCAATTCTGTTTTTCTTCTTCTGATATTTCTTTAATCTGTTATAATTTATAATTGCTCTTTTTAATCCACGAAAAATTGATGATCTTGTGTTTGCAAACTTGAGATCTCGCAATATAATGGTTTTGAAACGATCTATTGCTGCGTCCTCCATGCGTTTAATATCTGATAAAGTCAGTATCAGTTTTGGGCCTTCTTCTTTTTCCGTAAGATAATAAAAAGCTTCATAAAAAGCCACCTCCGGCATCTCCCCTGAATTCTCAATCCAGTCAATTTCCTGTTGCAAATAGCTTTCCCTGGAATTCATTTTTTATCACGCTCCCGCCTTTTGATTATCTAAAAAAAACCAGAGCAAAGCGATACCGCAAATTCTTAATTCTCAATTCCTAATTCTCTCTAAAGCTTCTCTTGCGGCATCTCTTACTTCATCATGGTATATCTCGCTGCATGATATATTTTCCAATTCAGGAACCATTTCGATGTTTCCGGTTTCCCCCAAAATATATATAATATCGCCTTTAATTCGGTCTTCAACACTTTGGAACTGCTCCCACAGGGGCTTAATAACCTGGCCGGCCAGTGCGTTATTCTTCTCAACAATATATTCAAATGCCACCATTGCACCAAGACGAACCGGCCATTTTTCATGAATAAGTGTATTAATAAAGGCGGGGAAAATACAGTTATGGTCAAGCATCATCTCTGCTACCTGATCGGCATTACCTTCTTTTAACAAGCTGATAATTGATGAGGTACTAAGATTGGAAGGGTTGCGGTTAAGTATTATCTCAACTATTTCGTTAAGATCTACAGTACCTGTCCATCGAAAGTTTTCATCCAACAAAAGCGTTGGTGCGGATCGAATATTATTCAGCTCTGCAATTTCAGGAAAAAGTGTGCCATCAATAATTTCAAGTTTTATTAACTCATTTACAAAAGAAAGAGGAATAAGTTGCTTAACACTTTTCGGGCAAAAAGGACATTGTTTTGCTATATATAATTTAAGATCAACGGGAATTTTAACTCTATCAAGTCGATTCGGCAATTCGCTTGTCAAGCTAAACGAATTACTGTCAAGTAACGTCAGTGCTTCAAGAAACGGCTCTAATTCAGCCCCAAGAGGTATTGCATGGTAATATATACTTCTGCCCACCTTGATTGCAGGCACCTGGTTTTCATCATCCTTGATTTGATTAATACTAAGGTTGAAAGCAAGATTTGATAATTTTTCACTGAATTCTCTGAACCCTGCACTTCTTTCATCTTCTGTCAAAATAAGATCTATTTCGATTTTACCGGATAATCCATCATTCCATCTTTTAACCGTTTTTTCTTCCTGTGATGTCATTTTTATTCCTTAGGATTCGCCCCAAAATAAATTTACATTTTCAGGTGTCGAGGCACTCGCATGACAAGACGCAAGGAGGGCGAATAGCGAGCTATTTAACCGACGAGCAACGCAGTCATGCGGGATGGATCGGAGCATCAAAATGTGAAGTTATTTTTGGGCGAGTCCTTATCATGATCGAAAACATAGCCTATGGAACGAAGACTTTTAAAATGTGCCGGTTTTTTGGGATTATCCTCAAAATATTTTCTAAATCTCACAATAAAATTATCTACAGTTCTGGTTGACATACCTCTTGTGTACCCCCATCCGATTTCCAAAAGTTTGCTTCTCGAAAGCGGCTTACCGCAATTTGTAATAAAAAGTTTTAAAAGTTTTACTTCCTGCTCTGTCAGATTGATTTTTCCGCATTTACAGTCTACAACAGAAGTTTCAAAATTGATCCGATTGCCTCCAAAAGTATAGATTTTCGGTAATGAAGAAAGCCCAAGACCGTTTATATTATCTTCCACATGGTTCCAGGATCCTCTGGTTAAAAGTCTCTCAATTCTCAGCAAAAACTCTTCAAGATTAAAAGGCTTTGAAAGATAATCATCCACTCCATAAGAAAAACCTTTTATCCTGTCATCAGGTTCGCCCTTGGCTGATAAAATAAGTACAGGAATCCGTTCATCCTCAAGACGAATATTTTGAAGCACCGACAATCCGTCAATTCCGGGCAGCATTATATCAAGTACTATCAGATCCGGTATCCATTCTTTCCATTGTTTAAGGCCTGAAACACCGTCTGAAGCAATAACTACATCATATCCCTGGAGTGAAAGATTCAATTTTAAACCTTCCGCTATATGTTCTTCATCTTCGATTACAAGAATACGCTTTTTTTCAGCGTCATTCATGGAAATACCCCGCAACAATCATCAATCGTCAATCCTAAAGGGTAGAATTAAAGTAAAAATTGATCCTTTTCCTATTCCTTTACTTTCCGCAATGACTTTTCCTTTATGGATTCGAGCAATATTCTGGACAAGATGCAGGCCAAGACCACTGCCCTTTGCTGACATATTATCAGACTGACCGACCTGATAAAATTTCCTGAATATTTTTCTATTTTCATTCTTATCAAATCCAATCCCGTTGTCCTCAAAATGTATATGTAATTCACGCTGTTGGGGCTCAAAAGTAATATCTATGACGGGTCTTTCCGACTTGTTATATTTAACAGCGTTAGTCAAAAAATTCATAAGAAGCATCTCAAATAAGGACAAATCTATCCGATAAGGGAAAGAAAGGCCGGATGGATTATGAATATTTATCTCGCAATTCTGAAAAAGATGGTTGTTATTATTAAGAAATTCCTTAATTATTTGATCAATATCTACTATGGAAAAATTTCCTTTATAATTTTTGCTTTGAATTCTGGCAAGGTTCAATATTCGGTTTATGTTGTCAGAAAGCTGGTTTACATCCTGAATCATATAGCGGATGTATTTAAGCCGATCTTTTCTGGAAAGCTCATGTTTTAAAAAAGTTTCCAGATATAATTTCAATGAAGTAACCGGAGTTTTCAGCTCATGGGTAAAATTGTTGATAAAATTATGCTGCAATCTGTATAGTTGCGCTGTTTTCTGGGTATATACAAATATCATGAATATGCCCATCAGAATTATACCAACAAGAATCGAAAGAACCATAATAACTACCCATGTCTGAGATTCTAAAACCTGATCGGGATCAAGGTTAAACCTTAACATAACAGCGTTAAGGCCTGTGCTGACCTCCATATACCAGTGAATATACAGGATTAGAGACATTATCAGTGCTACTATTGATAAAACAAAAACAAGAAGCGGATGAAAAAATAATTTTGATCTGTTCATAATTTGTAAAACTTTTGTAAAACATAAAACAATGCTGTAATTTTTTACTATTTTCTATTATAGAATTCCTTTTTGCAATAAATTTATAAGGATCAATAAATGAAAAACTATTATCATGAATTTCATATTCCGGTTATGGGTACCGGACATTCTGTTGATACACCTATACGTGTAGCCTGTTTAGGCATTACATCCGTTATATCTCTTGTTGATGATCTGTTACTGGAAAAAATACGAAAATATTATTCTGAAAAATTCAGCCTGCCATATTGCAGGATACCGGCAAACGAAAATAACGGCAGAGCTAAAAGAATAACAGCCTATCTTGAAACAGTACAGAAAATTGTACATATTAAAATGGACAGGATAAAGAAAGAACCTTTTTTCAAAAATAATGAAAAAAGTAAATACTTTGATCTACTGCCTGAAGAATCCCCTTTAAAAAAGGCATACAAAAAACTTTTAAACATGAAGGATGGATCAGAAAGATCTAGTCTGGAAAAAGAGCTGACAAGTAAAATAAGGCACGGCTCTATTGACGTAAATCTAATGGTAAAAGTTGACCGTACTCATTACGACAGTAATGGAGAGCCTTTAGGTGATGAATTCAGCGATGCAAAAACAGGACTCAGGGGCTATGCCGAAAGCAGCCTTAAATCCGGAATTGTATTTTCAGCCGGAATAAATCAACGCCTGTTCAATTACATGACGCGCTTTAGAGACTTCTACAGGGATACAACAGGACAAATCAAAAAGAAAATAATTTTAAAGGTGAGTGATTTCCGTTCTGCGCTCATACAAGGCAAATTTCTGGCCAAAAGAGGCCTGGAAGTTCATGAATTCCGCATTGAGTCAGGGCTCAATTGCGGTGGTCATGCTTTTGCTTCAAATGGAATTTTGTTGCCGACAGTGCTTAAAGAAGTTAAAGAAAAACGTGAAAAACTGGCATCTGAATTTCTACCACTTATAAAAAAGTATTACAAAAAAATGGGCTGGGAATATGCTGAATCCGCCCGAAACGATAGCCCTATTGTCACGGTACAGGGCGGTATCGGCAACAATGGAGAAGTCCGCAGACTAAAAGAAGATTTTGGCATGGATCTAACGGGTTGGGGTACTCCGTTCTTGCTGGTTCCGGAAACCACCTGTATTGACAATACTACTCTTGAACTCTTAAAACAGTCAGGTGAAAAAGATCTCTATTTGAGCGATGTCTCTCCTATTGGAGTTCCTTTCAACAATGTGCGCAATACAGGGTCGGAAATATGGACCAGTAAAAAGGCTGCGGAAGGCAATTCAGGTTCAGCGTGCCCGAAGAAATTTCTTGTATCCAATACTGAATTTACAAAACAGCCTGTTTGTCTGGCATCCAAACAATACCAGGAAATGAAGCTGGAAGAAATAAACAGGCAAATGCTTCCGGAGCCGGAAAGAGAAAAGCATAAAAAAAATATTGTACAAAAAACCTGTCTCTGTGATCATCTCGGCAACGGTGCCCTTATTAATTTAGGGATATCAAAAGAAGAAAATTCTCCCCAGTCAATATGCCCTGGGCCCAATTTAGCATGGTTTAACAGAATTTATACTTTAAAAGAAATGGTTGATCATATATATGGAAGGCGCCAGTCTTTGGTCCCGGCGGAACGACCACATATGTTTGCCAAGGAAGTCGAAATATATGTTGACTATTTTGAAAAGCAAGTAAAGATTTGTGATTGTTCGCTCAGGGAAGTCAACACCTTGAAAGAATTTAAGAAAAATTTAGAAAAAGGTATGGACCTGTGTCTAAGCATTGCCCAAAAACAGCCTTTTGAAGGAGAAAACCTTGCCTCTATTCCTCCCTGTGTGGAAAAACAAAAAAACCGTCTAAAGTCCATTTACTCTGATTTTGAAAAACTCGTTAATGAATTCCAGGTCATAGGAGATCGTATGAAAAGCATGCCGCACCACATCCGCAGTTCTGTTAATCTCAAAAGCAAGACCGTCTAAAGTGCCGGATGAGGGTTCCCACGCAATATAAAGGAAGCCACCAAATGCACTGTTGCAGCACATGAAAATGCAAAGCCTTGGATTGAGGATGTAGATTTACAGTTTCAAGAGCGTCCGGTTCCCGGTTTTCATTCTCTTGTAGGCGGGTCAGTTCAAACTGATCGCCTTCTCCAAAATGGAGAAACAATTGATTTAGGAAACGTCTCTTTGGAAGTATTTCATACTCCTGGTCACTCAAAAGGTTCCATATCTCTTTTCTGTAAGGAGGCTGGAGTTCTCTTTGCAGGTGACGCAATTCCACAATGGAATGATTTGCCGATATATGATGATGTTACAGTCTCTGTTAAATCAATAAATAAGCTGAAGAGTATCAATGACATTAAGTATTTGCTCGCTTCTTGGAGTGACCCCAAAAAAAGCAAGGAAGCATACAAAATGATTGACGATGGTTTGGGTTATCTTCAGGGCATCCATAACGCCATTCGTAAAATTTCTGATGAGAATATTTTGAGCAACCCAATGGAGTTGTGTAAACAATGTGGTACATAACTTAGGATTACCCGAGATTGCCATAAATCCACTTGTTGCCAAATCGTTCGCATCACATCTCAAAATTATTGACCAGAAAAATTTAGGAAACGGTTAACTATAAAATGGAGATTCATGTGGCTGCGGCCAGGCTGCCAAAGCCCACGGTAAAAGTCTGAACCAGTGGGCAGCTAAAGCGTTGAAGAATGCTGCGGATACACGTTAATAAAAACTCCAGCACATAACCAGGCGGAGATGGACTGGGCAAAGCCGTACCGCTTTTTGAAAAGCAGTATTTAACCGATAGTTTTTACCTTTATCATAGTTTTTCGGTTATCGTTGCCCAGCCCCCCAGCTTTACGTTCGACGGACCACCTAATTTTTTTATGACATGTAGAACCCATGAAAATAAGGCATTGCAGAGGGTTAAGAAAATTATTGAGAATTTGCTCTTTCTCGAAAAGTGTAAACTATAAAATGAAGGATGCCATTTATTCAAACCGGTTTTTCAGTATGTCAAAGTTACCTTCGCCAAGTTCTGCATTATCGTCGAGAAAAAGTAGAATGACACTTGACACTCGGACACAATTGTCCGATAGTGATCCACATGAAAGGTAATGAGTTCATTAAGAGGGTTCGCAAATACGGTAAAGCAACATAATATGTATGTTCAGTGGATGGCCGAAAGAGGAAAAGGCAGTCACGGAACCTTATACTTGGGCAATCACCATACCATTGTTCGCAATCCGAAAGAAGATTTAAAAACTGGAACCTTTAACGCTATGCTCAAGCAACTTGGCTTGAAGAAAGAAGATATTTAACTGAGGTTGAACATGAACCAATTTACTTATCCTGTAACCCTGATACCAGATGAAGTAGATGGCGGTTTTACCGTTATTTTTCGTGATGTGCCGGAGGCTATCACTCAAGGAGATACCATAGAGGAATGTCTGACTGAGGCTGCCGATTGCATAGAAGAAGCTATAGCAGGGCGTATTCGCCGTAGTGATGAGTTGCCCGTATCATCCAAATGCAAAACGGGCGAAAAGATGGTTCCCGTTCCTATGCAAACGGCAATGAAAGCCGCTCTTTATCAGGCTATGAAGGAGACTGGCATTTCCAAGTCTGAACTGGCCCGCAAAATGGGTACTCATGAGAAGATGGTGCGTCGTATCCTTGATCCACATCATGGAACCAAACTTCCGACGATGGAACGTACGTTGTTTGCTCTGGGCAAACATGCTGAATTACATGTCACCTAATTTTATCAGGCAAGAAATATGCACAGAATTACTCGGACTACTATACAATTCGTGTATAGTTCTAAGCATTATCGAAAAACCGAGAAGCGTCGAACCAGCCAGTGCACCTGACACCAAAAGCCAGCGCGTTTTTTGCATCTGCCATATCAGTGTAAAACTTTGCTTATGCGAAGTCATCCTTAGCTTTTGGTACAGAGGACTCGCACGTTCGACGAGATAAAGAAATATTTACACTTTAACCTAAATAAGTTATTATTTATTTATGACGGAATATAACTATACGGAATATTTTGAAAACGAGGTGTTGCGAAAACGGTCTTATTTAAAAAAGGAGTGGTGTATTCAGGTTGTAGAAAATCCCATCAAGGTTGAGCGTCAAGAACATAACCGTTTTCGATTTTGGGGAGAAATCAAAGAATTTGGTGGACGTGTATTAAGAGTAGTAACGCTTGATGACAAGAAGACTATTCATAATGCCTTCCCTGATAGGAGGTTCAGGCTATGAAACTAAATTATTATTCTGAAACAGATTCACTCTATATTGATCTATCTTCTAAAACAAGCA
>JAJSZO010000028.1 GCA_030262795.1 Deltaproteobacteria bacterium
TGAAAAAAGAGTTGGATGGAGGTGATGTATAACCGGAATACGTTATAATGAAAGGTTAATTATTAAGAAACTCAACATGGAAAATTTAAACTAACGGAAAATTTAAACTAATGCTAAGGAGTTAAGTAATGAAAAAATTGGTATCAAAGAAACTATTGTCTATACTGGTTGTTGCCCTGTTTACGATTTGTTTTTGCGGAGTGGCAATCGCAGAAGAAACAGTTGATGCAGTTGGTGCAGTTGCAGAAGATGCAGTCGGTGCAGTTGCAGAAGAAACAGGTAATGTAGTGGAGATAAAAGGAGCAATTAATAATATAGTCCTTGATACTGGCCAAGTAGAGGTGGTGGAAGAATCAGGCGCAATATTAACTGTAACCGCAACCCCGGATATAGACCTCACGGCCTTTACTGAAGGTGATAAAGTAATCATACTATGTAGTGACAATATTATCAAATCTATTGTCAAGCAGTACTAAACAAAATTGAGTAGTGTAAAATAAATAAGTTATAATACACTTGGGTCTCTTGCAGAAACACATTAATTGTATAGAGGCATGGGCTTGGTACTTGCTCTGTCGATTGGCGTTGTTTCTGCAAAAGGCTCACTCAAACATCTATGTCATCCAGATGAATTGAGAAATGTTTTAAAAACATTTTGTTTTTATTACAAAAACTTTTAATTGTTTTAAATCTTGTCATTTTGTTTTTTATGAATGAAATAAGTATGCCGTCAATATCGTATTTCGAATAAAGATGTTCCATATCATCCAGTGTGCCGAGAATTGGATATCCTTGAAGCTTTTTGCCAACTTTCTTTTTATCGTCATCAATAAATCCAACCGGTTTAAGCTTAAGTTTTTTGTTGTTGAGGATTTCACGCAGCAAAATTTCACCACCTCTTCCTGCTCCGTAGATAATAATTTTATCACCGCTTAAAGTTTTACGCTTTACAGTATCAATAAAGAGCTTGAAAGAACCACGGGTACCAAGCAGGAAACCAGTGGTCAACAGCCAGTCAATTAGAAATATACCTTTTGAAAAATCTTCAAATCGATAAATAAAAGTAACGGCACCAACAGATAAGATTGTTCCGATAAAAGATGCTTTAAGGTATACGAAAACATCATTGCTGCACATGTAACCCCAGATGGAACGATAGATACCCATCCAGAAAAAAGCTGCAAATTTGCAAACAATAACTGCCGGCAGCGACCGAAGGAACACCTTGAAGTAGAAACCAAACACCTCAGAGCTGAAACGGAGACGATAAGACATGTAATACGCAAAGGTAATCAGGCATAAATCAAGTATCACGAGCAGAATCTGGCGTTTGTAAGTAAGCTCAATCAGGATAGGCGTATAGGGTTTATCCCTTAAAAGAGAAAATTCTTTTTCAGGATAAACACGCAACTGGGCAAGATATATCCCCATCAGCATTATTGATATAATTGCGGGAATGATAACGATCGGTGAAGTTAAGGTATCAGTTCTTGTTACAAACACAGCCGACAACCCGGAGACTATTGAAATGCCATAAAGAAAAATAACAGCACTTTTTTCCTTAAAGCCCATTAGAACCAAACGATGAGACGTGTGGTCTTTTCCGCCGGTTGAAGCTTTTCGTCCACTTAAGATACGGATGGAGGTAACAAGGGTTGTATCGAAAATCGGAACCATCAGCAATAAAATCGGAACGACATAAAACGATAACATGTTCAAGCCGGATGCTTCTGAATTATACAGGCTGAGCATGGCAAGGATAAAACCGATTACCAGACTGCCACTGTCTCCCATAAAAATAGAAGCAGGATTGAAATTGTAGATCAAAAAAGCCGCCAACACTCCGGATAGAATCATAGCTACACAGGCGGCTTCAGGTAATCTTCCATAAAACATTAATGCCAGGAAAAATACTGCAATAAAACCGATCCCCGCGCAAAGCCCGTCCATGTTGTCAATTAAATTGAAGGCATTAGTTATACCGACAATCCAGAAAATAGTCACCATAGTATCAAGTGTCAGAGATGTAAACCAGTGAAGGCGAAATCCCAAAAATACCGCCATAGAAGCAACCATGATCTGTCCTACCAGTTTGGTATGGGGCTTGATATTAATAAAATCATCCAGAAGCCCAAGAATAAAAAGCAATGTCATGCCAATCCATATTGTGGCTCCGATGGAAGGTAATTCAGCAGAGACTGAATTTCTAAAAATATGAGGCAGGATGCTCGTAAAATCCGCAACAAAAAAAAGGGGAATGGCTGTACCCGTATAAATAGCGATTCCACCAAGGAGAGCAGTCGGTTTTTTATGCCAGCGCTCCTTCGTAGGATGAGCCATCCATCCGTTACGAACGGCAATTATCCTTATTAGAGGCGTAAATAACAGGCACAAAAAAAAGGATATTGAGATAATAAGATATGGGTTTAATGAAATCATAATATCTCACTTCATAAATGCAATAACCTGTTTTAGAATTTCATCCAGATCGGTTTTGGGATCAAAACCAATACACTGGTTGATTTTTTCAATACCGGGTACCCTGCGCAACATGTCTTCAAAATCTTTTCCAAAGGCTTTCTCATACGGAATGATTTCAATTTTAGATGTTGATGCTGTAGCTTTGATGATTTTGTCAGCAAGATCCAGCATTGAAATCTCTTCTGTTCCGCCTATATTAAACACTTCACCGACAGCGTTGTCAGCTTCAGCCAGCTCTATCAAGGCATGAACCACATCTTTTACATAGGTAAATGTGCGAGTCTGTTTGCCGTCACCATATACAGTCAATGGCTCATTGCGCAATGCCTGGGATACAAACCTGGGAATTACCATACCATATGCCCCTGTTTGTCTGGGACCAACCGTATTAAAAAGGCGCGCGATAACGACCTTAAGGCCATGAGTTCTATAGTATGCCAAAGCAGTAAATTCGTCCATGAGTTTTGAAGCCGCATAACTCCACCGGAATTTGCTGGACGGTCCATATATGACATTATCAGTTTCCATTAGAGGGGCGTGAAGATGTTTGCCATACACTTCTGATGTGGATGCGATGATGACCTTTTTTTTAAATTTATCGCACAATTCCAAGACCTTTTCCGTTCCCTGGATATTGGTCCGAATTGATTTTAAAGGATAATCCAGAATGTACTGCACTCCCACAGCCGCCGCCAAGTGCATGACAACATCACAAATACCGGTCAATTCCAACATGATGTCATGATGCAAGATAGTATTAATATGAACAAATAATTGATTTCTAAACCTTTCATCTTCCTGCAAGTGCCGGATATTTTCAAGAGATCCGGTAGACAGGTCATCAATTATATAAACATCGTCTCCCTGTTCAAGATATGCTTCAGCAAGGTGTGATCCGATAAAACCAGCTCCGCCTGTTATCAAAATTTTCATTTTATGGTCCCTTTACATTATTATAAAAATATTAACGATTTTAATGTAGCCACCGTTCTCGCCACATTTCCCACATCAAAAGCGCCCAAAGCTGATATTGGCGATTAATCCTTCCGGAAAGGTGTTCTTTAATCATTCTTTCAACAATTACATGATCAAACAAGCCTTCTTTTTTTAAACGCTCAGAAGAAAGATAATCTAAAAGAAGATCTTTCAGCTCTTTACGCAACCAGAGACCTATCGGAACCCCAAAACCCATCTTGGGCCTTTCAAATAATTCTTTTGGCACATATTTAGCCAAAAGCTTTTTGAAGAATATACTTGCCTGTACCATCTCTGTATTTAAAATTTTCAGGCAATGATGCAGTATATTCCACTACCCGATGATCAAGAAGCGGCACACGAATCTCAAGGCTTGCAGCCATACTGGCTCTGTCAACTTTTGTTAACATGGCATCAGGCAGATATGTTTTTTGATCGACCATCATAAGCCTGGAAATAATTTGTTGTTCCTTGATTTCTTTAACGGTTACTTTCCCAATATCAAAAGCTTTTCTGTCACTACCTTATGATACAGATCTTCGTACTGTCCAGCGATCATAGATAATGAATAATTGTCTTGTATCCGTTTTCTGGCCGCAATCCCCAGTTTGCGTCGTGCCTCGGCACCCATTTCAATCATCCTTCTCCAGCCATCGGCCAAAGCCTGTGGGTCCCGAGGAGGAACCACAATGCCGGTTACATCCACAATTTTCGCTGAATCCCCCACGTCCGTAACCACACATGGCACGCCGCAAGCCATTGCCTCTCCAATTACATTGGGAAATCCTTCAGACCGAGAAGACGAAGAAGCAATATCAAGTGCGGCAGTAATGTGGGGGATATCTGTCCGTTTTCCAAGAAGGTGAATTTTCCCATTGATACTTATTTGTCGTATCAATGCAGCGAGCTCACTGTTTCTGTGATCCATACCACGACCGGCCAAAATAAAATGAACATTTTGCCAAGTCCTCTCCAGAATTCCTGAGGCCTGCAAAAAATTGGCATGATCCTTTCTTGGGTGGTAACGACCTACGATGCCAATCAAAAAAGCTTCACTGTCAAGCTTCAAGGAACGTCGGAAGCTATAACGAGCTGCTACATCAGGTTTGAATTGTTCACAATCAAATCCATTGGCTAAAATTAGATTGTTATGAAACGCGTATCCTAATTTTTTATGGAGCTTCAGACTTCCCCCTGAATTATAGATAATCCGGGCAGGTTTAGAAGAAAGTACGCCCCCTGCGCGAATCAGTAATGATGTCAAACGCCTTTCCTGCTTCAGATCATAGGGCGTTTGACGAATATTCCAAATCACCTTTGTTTGCGCTGGAACCAATGCACTTACCAGTAATGCCGCCATATTGCCATGATACATCCAGCCCTGAATAATATTCGGTTTTAATTGCCGTCCCAAACATATCAAGCTCCATAATGAGTCAAGTGTTGGAAGCCGGCCATGTTGCATACCTAATGTATGCATAGGCACGCCCAGTTCTTCGATACGCTTTCCAATCACCGTCCCTTTGTCGATCAGGGACACCACTACATGCTCAAAACGCTTGTGATCAACTGTTGACAAAAGCTTATAGAGCATCATCTCTGCGCCACCGGTGGAAAGGCTCGTGATAATGTGAACGATCTTCATTACAACAAACCCAATAGTGCTGCCTTTGTGAGTCTGACCATTTTTTTAAC
This sequence comes from Deltaproteobacteria bacterium, assembly GCA_030262795.1. GTDB lineage: Bacteria > Desulfobacterota > Desulfobacteria > Desulfobacterales > ETH-SRB1 > B13-G4. The sequence goes on from JAJSZO010000028.1 coordinate 5,152, forward strand.
GCTGAATTCTTCGACAATGCGGCGCCGGAGTCGATTCTCCGGATCCTCCTTGTTTTTCTCTATTTGTGAAACCATTTCAAGCAGTCCTGAAGCCATGACCTCGGGCTGCCCGGGAGGCACAACAATGCCGTTGTCGCCAACTATTCGAGCAGAATCTCCGACATCGGTTACCACACAGGGCACACCGCATGCCATTGCCTCACCGATGGCATTCGGAAATCCTTCTCCAAAAGCCGAAGATAAGCACAAGATATCAAGCCCGTTATACACGGCAGGCATATCGTTTCGCGACCGCGCCCAGAGGATCCGACTGCTCAGCCCGCATTCATCGCCTATATGGCGAAGTCGTTCATAGTATATTTCATCCCCTCTTCCAGCGCATATGAATCGAACGTCAGGACGCACACGTAATACCTGTGCTGCGGCCTTCAGGAATGTAATGTGGTCTTTCTTTGGATCCAGGCGAGCTACGAGGCCAATGAGGATCTCATTGTTGCTGATTTCCCACTCTTTTCTGGTTTTTTCTCTTAGCGGCGGCTTAGGACTAAATTTCGTAGTGTCAATCCCGTTTTGTATAACGATCATCTTTTCTATTGGAAATCCGTTCTGTGCAGAGTACTCCATGCCTGCATACGAGTTCACTATTATCAGATCTGCAAACTTGGAAAGCTTTTTCTCCAAAAAAAAAAGAAAATCGCCAAAACCAGTCATAGCGCATCAAATCCATATTCGAAGCCCTAATACCCCAGACCGCATGTATATGGGGAAAAAACAATTTTAGAAGCACCGTTAAAATATTGGATATCCCCAGGTAACCATGTACTATATCCGGACATTCCTGCTTAACAAACCGAACAAGCCGCAAAAGAAAACCAAAAACATCCCACCGACCGAGTTTGTTGAACGAGGTTACACGCACGCCGGTATCCCGCAATTCGCTTTCTAATGAACCGCCCGAATAAAAACAACCAACTGAAACACAGTGGTGTTGTTGCTCAAGCCTTTTGGCCAACAAAACTAATTGTCGTTCGGCCCCTCCACGGTTTAGTGATCGTATAAGAAAAAATATTTTCATAATTATCAGGATATTACATTTCTTGCCCGAATATTCCAGTGAGCACTTTTTTCGCCCTGGCTTTCCATGTGTGGTCATGAAGAAAATTCTGGTATGCGTTTTTCCCAAGGCTCTCTCTCAGGGCTATATCATCAAACAGGCGGATCAACGCATGCTCCCAGGCATTTATGTCATCCGGCCTGCATAGCAGGGCATTGTGTTCATCAGTGAGGATTTCCCGTAATACAGGCAGATCGGAGCAGATGATGGCCTTGCCTGCGGCCATGTATTCGAAAATTTTAAGTGGTGAAAACCAGGCGCCTATATTGATATCTTTATTGTTTCCGCCATGCGGTGAAACTCTTGACTGAAAGGGGGCAAGCAGAACATCAAAAGATTGGAGTATTTGCGCAACCTTTGCGTGTAGCTGAAAGCCATGAAAAATAATATTATCCTGGCCCGCAAGATAATTTTTCCAATAGGCTAGGTCGGCTTCCGTGCCACCGACAACATGAAATCGAACCCAGGGACATTTTTTCGCAAGGCCGGCAATGATCTCCATTGCCTTTCCTTTATATAAATGCCCCACATATCCCACCTTGATCGGGTCATCCGCACCGAGTATCTGAGATTTTGCTCTGATAGGATTATTAATGGTATCTGCAGCATCGGCTGCCACCAGTATCTTTCCATCCAGTTCAGGGTAGTTCTTACGGTAGTATTCACCCAGAGCCCGGGTAATGACCACCAGCCGCATCAAGCCATTGCGCCGGACCATCCATTTAAATAACCATTGGGAAATAATATCGCTGTCAGATATGGGCTGGTGCGATTCGAATATGGTGGATAAGCCCATACCTGCGGCAAAAAAACAGGCGGTTAGATTTCGGCCATAGACAATATCGGGTTTAAAGCGCTTGGCTTTCCAGGCGGCCAGGTATCCGCAAACACGCACCCACGCCCTTACTTCAAGCCAGAGCAGTTTGATTAGACTGAAGCGCTCTTCCACTCCGTAATAGGCAAATATATCGTCCACACCAGGCTCCACGCACTTATGATCCGGTGTAAGCAAAACTACTTCATGCCCGTTTTTGGCAAAGGCATGGCACATCTTCATTACGTGGATGCTGTTGGCCGTGCGTGAGGGAATAATTGAGGATGAAAGATAAATAAGCCTCATAAACGTCCTGCCTCTATTACAGAGTTAAGTCCAGCGGGTAACAGGCTTTGCCCTGCCCGGTATTGGCTTATCGCATTTAGAAAATAACTCGCATTGCCCGCAACAAATGCGCTGCCAACTATGCGAGCCAGCCACACTGCCTCAAGGGCCGCTGCCATATCTGGAGAGATTTGACGTCTATCTTCAGGACAGGCCCTGAAATAGGCTTCGGCATAAATAACAGCCTGCGCCGGAGCAAGAGCCTTACAAGTGTTGCACACGTCAAGAAGCGGTATTCCGCCCGTCGTCAACAACTCATTATCAATAATACAAAAACCTTTGTCAGCCGTATGGATAACATTAGCCGGAGTCAAATCTGGATGCATAAGCACAGAATCACAGAGCCAAACCGCCTCCACACTTTTTCTTACCGTCATGACGAGGTCTGTCTCCCCAGCAAAGGCCATCGCGCGTTTAAAACGAGGCAGAACAAAGTCATGCCAGTAATCGAACCCTGCTTCAGGCAAAACAGATGCAGGCACTTGATGCAACTTAACCATAATTTCAGCCAGCCAATGCAGAGTCTTAACATCAGCAACCATTCTTTTACCTTTCGCCCATTCCGCCGCGATCCAATGCCCTTGTACCCCGATCACATCAGGAAAGAAATGCCCAAACCACTTTTTGCTACCAACGGTACAAATAAAGTCCGCATGTGCAAGTCCAGCGGCCTCATACAATTTGACCGACTGCCGCCCGGCTCTGCCTTTCAGTACCATGCGTCCGGCCTTGTTCAGCCCGTTTCCATAACAAACTGCTTTCACGGGCTTCAGATGCGTCAACCGATGCGCGCAAAAGGTGAATCCCGCTGGCTCCTTTCCAGCAAGCCTGCTGGAAGCGAATTGCACAGAAGCAAAGATATATTGAGCAAGAGTGCGTAGCAAAAATGAAGGTTTGATCAAAGCGATTTCTCGTTTCTCCTGGAATATTTCTATACTTAAACTGAAGTTCCCGAAATAGAACGGACGTAACCAATTGATGTTAAAAGAGATTTTTAAAATCGTGGTGTGCCGTTACTGACTACACTGAATTTTTCAATATTGTCAGCAACTTGTTTGATTTAAGATACTCTACAGTCCTAAGTTCTCCTAAGTTTCTGAACCATCATCCAATAACCTGTTGAAATCATTGGTTTCGAAAATCTTGCTTCAATTTTGTCGCTATTAATGATTTCAACAGGTTACGAAAACTTAGAACTGTCGAGTAAGATACACAACTTTTTTTTATTAAGTCAATCATTATTGGCTCGAATTTGAGCGATTTACATAACTACAAAACGTAGGCCCCAAACCACTTTTCTACCTATAATAACAGTAGATTAAGCGGTAATTGGTTCGGGAGCTTCAGCTTAAAACATTTGCCAGAGAGAAAACAGTGAAACGATCGGGATGGATGATAACAAACTATTTATTCCTGTCTCATTATTTTACATATTACTTTGTGCATTAAACCGATATATAAATATGGCATAATCTGTATTATTCGGCTGTTTTTCTGCAAAATCTGTAGAAATTTACCCAACTTATCGGTAAGTACAGCATTTTTTTTGCTCAAGATTGATTCTATAAATTCAAACTTGATTAGCGTCGGCACATCTCTGCTGGCAAGAAATTCTAATATTCTTTTTGTAATAGCAAAATGGATTGCTTTTAAATATTTGCCGGAAGTATCCAGGTTAAATGCGCTGAGTGAATTTAATCTTGCCGAAAGAAGATTTGCTCTGTAACAAGGATTATTTGATACTCTTTGCCCCCATGAGCCCGGGGCGTTCTTTCTATGGAAACACATAACAACAGGAAGATAGAGCGCACCTCCGCCTAATGATCCAAGTAATTGTATAAAATAATCTCCAACAGGCACAGAGGAAAACCAGGCTGGTATCATTTTGAAGATTTTATTTTTCATAATCAATGAAGGCGTTGGACAAAATGTGCCGCCACCTATAATCAACTCGTCAGCGCCGAATATTTTTATATTATTTGCATGTTTTTTTGAAACTATTACTTTGGAATAGTTATTTCCCTTTTTAACATAGCCACGCAAGCAAGGATGAAAGCTAATGCTGCATTCAGGATACATTTTCATCTTATCAATTTGGGTCTGCAGTTTCTTCGAGTCTGTCCAATAGTCGTCGCCTTCACATAAGGCAATATATTCACCTGTTGTGTAGCTAAAGGCTATGATTATGCATTTTTTTCCCTGCGAATACTGGTTCTCTGTTTGAAAGATGGGTTTAATGATGTTTGGATATTTTTGCGCGTATTTTCTGGCTATGCTTGCCGTTGAATCCGTGGAGGCATCATCGTGGATAATCACTTCAAAAGGAAAATCACTTTCCTGGATCAAAAAACCTCGGATGGCATCCTCAATATATTTTTCATGATTATAAGTAGTGCATATCACGCTCACAAGCGGTTTCCCTACGTTTCTCCACGCGCTCATGATTTCGGTTTCGGTCCTCAATTTTATCATTTTGCCTGTTGGCCGTCTATTATATAGATCACATTCTTACGATCATTCAAAAACAAAGGGATTTTTTTTAGGATGTTCATCTTTTTGCATCAAGGCACCTTCTATTGCCTGTGCAATAAGTCTCATGATTGTATGTAATCAGCTTAACGCTGATCAAGCGTGTCTTGGAAAGTACAGCAGGGTCGCTGATTTCCTGATATGGAATCTCATCGGTCTTGAATGTATGATGTTCATTACTTTCTGTCATAGCGGTTTTTTCTTATTGTCGATTGTTAATCGGCGTATCTCAGGTTGAGCAACTTTGACTTGACCATCTCAATAACATCCATAAAAGAGGATATCCTGAAGATATAACAAAGGACGGCATAAAGCACGATACCTGTCATGATTTGTGCTGACAGCAACGCTAACTGATTGGCAATATATACATATTTAAGCGCATAGACGCCTAATCCCATTAGAATGGCCAGTGTCAGGCTGGGTATTAAATCCTGAATCTGTTCGCTTATTGGATAATTCAGCATCTTTCCCGTGTAGTAGGCGTTTAAAAAATAGCCAAGGCAGGATGTGACAATCTGCCCATAGATCATGGCGATGATGCCCCAACGGTAAGTAACTGCAATGGCAATAACGATCAGGATTTTTTTTAGGATTTCAAGTCGAAAAAAAAGATCAGAACGTCCCTGGGCGGTCAAGACGTTCAGATTGATTAGGTGGACTGGATACAACATTCCAACCACGCAAAGCAATTGCAAGTAAGGAATACAGGGAGCCCATTTTTCGGTGAGCAACACTATAACCAGCGGTTTTGCCACGACAGCCAAACCGATCATCAATGGAAAATTAACCATTGCCAGTGTCAAGAGCGCTTTACGAACGCCCCGTTTCAACCGGGGTTTGTCATCCTGTACCGACGAGAACACAGGGAAAGTAACACGGCTTATTATGCCCGAAATATTGTTTACCGGCAGTTGTTGAAGTCCTTTGGCGCGTGAGTAAAATCCCAAGTCCGCAGCAGAGAAGATTTTTCCGATCACGATCAAGTATATATTGTTGAAAATGGTAGCGATCAGTTTAGCGCATAAAAGCTTGGAACCAAAAGCAAACATACCGCGCAAGGAAACAAAACTGAAGACCAGCGATGGTCGCCAGGTGTTGAAAATCCACAACAAAGCAGTGCGAAAAAGGTTACCACTGAGAGATTGTGCCACCAGGCTCCAAACACCAAAGCCATTTAAAGCCATGGTTACGCCAATCGTTCCAGAAATGACAGTGGCTATCACGCTTACTTTTAGTTGTGTTTTGAAATCTATGTGCTTGGTGAGCAGAGTAATTTGCACCAAGCCAAAGGCATTAATGATCAGGTTAAGAGACAGCGCGCATGTTAGAGGCACCAACAGCGGCTGGTTATAAAAACCAGCTATCCAGGGAGCAGCTAAATACAGCAGACCAGCCGCAAAAAAACCTACAAAGATATTAAAATAAAATATTGAACATTCATCAATGTGAGTGGCGTTTTGCTTTTGGATAAGTGCCTGGCCAAACCCGCTGTTGATAAACGACTGGGCAATTGCCATAAAGATCGTCAACATGGCGATCAGACCGAACTCTTCAGGAAAAAGCAGCCTAGCCAAAATGATTGAGATAACAAACTGAATCCCCTGCTGGCCAATACGTTCAAAAAAACTCCAAAAGAGAGCATGTAATGTTTTATTTTTTAATCCGTCCGACATATTTCAGGAAGATGTTTTCCTAATTGCGTTAAATAAATGGCCGATTGAATCCAAGACGCTGAACAGAACAGTCTATGAAAGTGAGACTATCAATCGGGATTAGTTGAATGTAATTTTACCGGAGGCAAAGTCATCGTAGGCTGACTGAAGTGAATCAAGTTCTTCTTGGGGCAAACGAATCTTCTTATCATAAACGAACAATTTAGGACCGTTATACTCAGGGTCTAAATCACAACCCAATACGGCATATTTTTCAACGATCCGCCTATAAACAGCCTTCGGATCCTCACAAAGAAATTCATATTCAATTGTCAACTGATTCCTGTCCGAGACGTACTGCAGCCCCTTTTCAATCGCTATTTCCGTAAAATATACCTGCCCTGCGATCTGGTGATATAAATCCATGTCCTTAAGCTGATCATACTCTTTCGGCTTAACCGACCACCAAGTACTCCGAGTTCCATAATATTTTTCCCTGGAATTCAATATCGACTGCATCATGAATATCGGTACTCTTTTTATATACAAGTAAAACAAAGATGATATTTCCCGAGCGAAGTACTCCATGTTATATTGCAGGAGATTCGCTTTTGTTACAAATGGTTGATTAAAAACCTTTTCTATTGAGACAAGTCCCTTTGCCAGCGCTTTACAATCAACTTTCTTCAATGCATCATCATTCAGCCATTCAATGTCAAAATTAGGCATATAGTTACGGAAAAAGTGCTGAAACTCATTGGTGGCCAAAGCTCCTTTGCTCTTTCCCAAGTCCGATGCAAAATTAATTTGAGACTGAATATCTGCAAAATCCCCATGAAAATCATATTCTGGATCAAATAGCATTTTCTGGATCAACGCGCCGATATACGGTGCATACGCAAACCGAGTTAATACGTTTGTAGGATAGGAAAACACGCCGATTGAAGCCATAAACTGGAGCAGAAGAGTTGAACCGCTTCGGGGGTTTCCAATAATACACCCCACCGGCCATTGGGGTTGTGATGGGCAATCAATTGTCATTTGCACTGGGAAAAGCAACTCTTTCAATTCCGATAGCAGCGCATTCAGCTTGTCATTCGAACAAAATTGCTCTGATTTAGAGGCCTCATTTTCTAAAAATATTGATTTCATGGATTTCTTTTTTCCATTTCGCTTATGATTGTATTTATAGCCATCTCCAAGTATTTCTGATCATGGACCAGCTATCTTATTTTATTAGCAATAAGTTCAAACTGTTCCAGCATTAATCGAATTTGTTCAATGGAATTGAACATCAGTACATCTATTATCGACAGGCTGGGCACAAATTCATTTGAGAATTGCTTGTACGGCTCTGCCTTGCAATTTAGAAATCGAAGATCAATGTTATTCGCAGCAAATTCTGCAGTCGAGTACAAATCCTGACCACCAATTGGGTTGACATAGCAATCGCCTCCGATTTCCTTCACTATCGCTATAACTCGATCCTGTCCTTTGAGAAACTTATCAAAACCCAAATGCGACGAACGCCTTATCTCAACGCTGATACTCAGATAATCAAGTATCCTTTTCAAAGAGTTTTCAGCAAATCTGGCAACATTATTTTCGTTTACTTTGACAATATCCTCCAAAAGAGGATACACGGATTGAAAAAAGGGGGCTTTTGAATATGCCTGCCGCAATGTAAACAATATATTCCCTTTTTCCTTCCCTATGTTATCATGGAAAAAATAATGATCAATTGCGGTATTAAGAGGAGCCTTATTAACTGGGAATGTGATATATTTGGGGCTACCATAAATTAATATTCTGTTACGATTAATCCAACCACCTTTCATATATTGGACATCATCATAACTGACAAAAACATCGCATACTTTAAAAAGCTGAAAATACCCAATGTGCGGGAATATATAGGGTTGCATAATGGCAATAGTTTTCATTGTAGATTGCCACGTTCATTATTTAAAGTTTTAAGAACAGAGCTTACCATACGATGCATGTCTTCACTGCCGTATCTCTGATCGCATGGCAAGGTCATCACCTGACCTGCCAGCCGATAACTCTCGCTGAATTCCATGGGCATCACTCCATCAATCAGCCAGTGAACAGGCGGATAAATCTGTTCCTGAAACAGATTTATCCGTATCTGATCACGCCTGGGATGTCTTATGGGGAAGCCAAGCGGAATTGTTCCTTCCGGCAAGATTGGAAACATAGCAATATCTTCTAGATTATGAGCCAATATCGAATAGTTTTCGATCCGCCGCCGGCAAATTTTCTTATATTCAAATCCATTGAGCAGAAGTTTACGAGACAAATCGCTCATTGCAAAGTAACCAATAGGGGTTGCGGCATCAGTCTCCTGAAACAGCCGATACCAGCGACGGTCACCTCCGTATTGATCAAATTCGCGCCGATTGATAGTAGCTTCCAGCATTTTCAGCCACCAAACCAAGGGAGCAGTCTCCAATTTAATGTTGTCAAATTTCACATTACAACAGGAAACTAAAATACCGCCATCGGGAACACCTATAGTTTTTCTTGGACTGAACAGAACAAAATCAGAATATTGCCCGACGTGTTCTGAAAGAAACGCCTGGCAGGCATCTTCAAGGATATATCCGCCGTGCCCCTTAACCAATCCCGCGACTTTCGAAGACAGGGGGAGACCAAAATAGTCAATCAGCGCAACAAGATCGCCGGTTTGAATCTGGTCGACCCAGTCAGTCGATAAAATATGAAGATTGTAATCAACTTCGTAGAATCGTAAATTTGTTTTCTTCTGGTCCACGGCTTCGATCATCGTCGGACAAAGATAAGAAGGCATCCAAACACTGGCTGGTGCTAATCTATCAATTAATACCATAATCCCTGACCGTCCGTTGGCCAGTAAAAGATTTGAGTCGTCGATAAATTTCCACTGGTGCGGCTCGGTCGCGACTTTGGGCTCAACTGTCTCGGGCAGACCAAACATGCCGCCAATAATTTTGTTGTCACTGTTCAAGTTCACTACTTATACCTTACCTTTGTGGCAAGTTCGGAACGTTGGTGGTCCGCCTCTTTTGAGCCGATCGCAATAATAATATCACAAATTTTTTGGACATCCTCTAAAACAAGATCATAATAGATCGGTAGCGTCAAAATTCTCTCCGCCACCTTTCTTGCTACTGTCAAAGGATCTTTGACGGCAACGCTCTTATAACATGCAAAGTCACATACTAACGGATAGAAATACCGCCTTGAATAAATATTATATTCCTTTAACTTTTCATAAAGCCGATCTCTGCTCATGCCGAACTCTTTTTCGTCCACCTCAACAGGCATATAGGCATAATTGTAGCGAACGTCTTTTGGCAGTTCAGACCTCAAATAAATACCGGAAACAACTTTAAGCTTTTCTCGGTATATAGCGGTGATTTGTTGGCGTTTTTCGATAATTTCATCAATGTGCTTTAATACCATACTACCCATCAGGGCCTGAAATTCATTCATCTTGGCGTTTGTGCCAGGCATGACAACTTCCACTTCACTTTTGAAGCCAAAATTCTTCAGATAATCAAAAATGCTTTTAATGCCCGAATCCTGAAAAGTCAGCATTCCACCTTCAATAGAATGGTACATCTTAGTAGCATGGAAACTGAACATGCTCATATCGCCGAAATGAGCAATTGATTTGTTCCCTACACGCACGCCAAACGCATGGGCAGCATCATAAATCAGTTTCAGATTATGCCTCCGTGCAATATCAGCAAGAAGATTAAGCTTGCAGGGATAGCCGAAAACATGGACTGCTAAAATAGCGGTAGTCCAAGGCGTTATAGAAGCCTCGACTTTTTCTGGATTCAGAGTATAAAAATCAGGTTCGATGTCAACAAACACCGGCCTGATCTTGTTCCAGAACAAGGAGTGTGTTGTAGCTACAAAGGTAAATGGAGTAGTAATAACCTCACCCGCAATGCCCATTCCTTGGAGACCGATCTGCAGCGCCAACGTTCCATTTGTAAAAAGGCAAACATTGTCAGTCTCAAAATAATTGGATAATTCCTGTCCAAATCGCTGCACAACCGGGCCATTGTTCGTAAGCCAGCGATTGTCCCATATCTCATTTAGACCTTCGCTGAAATCATCTAAGTCAGGCAAAAATGGTCTGGCAACATATATCGGTTTTTTAAAAGGTTTTATCATAAGTCACCTTCCATACGATGTTACTTTTTTTATTTCCAAAGGGCAGGGTATAAACCTTCGCCTTTAGGTGGAATTGTCTTTAGCATATTTAAAATAGTTGTTCGAAGGACACCTTTGTGGCTGCCTAAACTGATTGCTTTTAAATTGATCCCAATGATCAATAAAAATATTTCTGAAAACATCCTTGTCTTGCATCTGGATTGGCGTTTGTTTCATGTCTCTATAATAATCATGAAACCATTCCCAATCAATAATGGTCTGATATCATTGACCAAAAAATGGAAAATCCTATACTATTAAATTGTGGCATAAGTTCTGCGAACACTATTAAGAGCGTAATCAGTTTTTCTTTTCTTGCGAGAGCAATGTACAGCTTGTCTTAAAAGATTCTGAATTAATCTTTCAAAATATCAAGCAGAATGGTTGTGTCTATACAAACTCTCAATTTACTTCACCTCTGACTTCATCCATATATTCCATTGTTGTTGGTCTACCCTTGAACTTTCCACGCCATTTCTTCCTGATTGTTTCGATTGGGTTAACAACAAGGACATATTTTTGGCCTTTTTTTCTAATATCAATGTCAGTTCCGGGAACGATACCCATTTCCTTTCTAACTGTTACAGCTTTTCATTCGCTTAAAAAAATAGGAGTTTGTTTAATTTTAGTGCTATATAAGTCAATTACTTACCGGCTAAAGGCCGGTAGTTTGTGTTGGGCGTAAATGCCCGTTAAGGCTAAAGCCATCTAAACTATTCGGATAAATCCGACTGAAAGCCGTCAAACTCTACCTTCTCCGGTTCATCCCATACTTTGAAAGAACCAGCTTCATCAGACTGATTTTCGATGTATTGCTTAATTTGAGCCTCGGTTACAGCACCAACTGTGGCACCAAAATATCCACGTGCCCATAAATGACGACCCCAATACCTTTTTTGCAACTGTGAAAATTCTTGCTGCAAACGATATGAGCTTTTCCCTTTTAAATATTGCATAATTTTTGCCGGTGAAAGATGTGCCGGAGCACTTACCAAAATATGGATATGATTCGAACGAACATTTCCTTTCATTATTTCCATACGATGCTCAGAACATATTTCTCTGATTATATCTCGCAACCGCAAAGCCAACTCTCCCTTTTGAACACTGTAACTATACTTGGTCTTCCATACAAAATGATACTTGAAATCTGTGACTGAATGCGCACCTCGTCGATAACGCTCCTTGCTCATTTTGCCCCCCTTATAAAATTTATTGGAAGACATTATACATTTTCTGAATACACATTGGGAAAAATTTGCTAAAGACAATTCCGCCTAAAGGCGAAGGTTTATACCCTGCCCCTTGGAAAGGAAAAGTGTAAACTACTTTCAAGCCTATATGAAGAATGCCTTTTCTTTATTCGATTTTAAAATAATTTGAGTGTAACCAAAATTAAGCAGCCATTTTTTCCTGTACATTCATAAAGTTATATTCATCAGGAAAAAATGTATTATTTTTAGCTTGTGCTGTAAAAAATTCCCAGTATTCATCCCAATCCTTACTTTTTGCCACTGAGCGTAACTTCAGAATTGATTCTGATCCATTAATTCCCCACCGAGCACCGGATATTTCCATTCTATCCCTAACTACGTGGCTGCAGGCCGATTCAACAACACCGGAACCTTGGATAACCTTCGGATAGATACTGATCATATCTCATATATTCTTTATGGTTTTTCAAGTAGGTTATTACTTTTAAAAATTTATCACTTTGAGTTTTTTTCCACTCTTTGCTCAACAGTTCTCTCTGTAGCTCCATAATATATGAAGCGATCTTTCCTTGCAGTATGAGCAATA
>JAJSZO010000029.1:0-2867 GCA_030262795.1 Deltaproteobacteria bacterium
GTTCCTAATATAACTCATAATTAATATTTTTCAAATTATTATAGCTGTTTCCCCTTGAAAAAATTATTTTATGGATTACTTTATACAGATGGTTGTGCTAGGCGGGGAGCTAGCGGTGCCCTATTCCCGAAATCCGCTTAATGCGGGGCTGAATTCCCTGTAGAGAGTTTTAGCCTGGATATTTTCGAGTCATCTTGACCGGCCGCCACGCAACAGACAATCACGAACCTCGTCAGGTCCGGAAGGAAGCAGCGATAAGTGATGCGATCTGTGTCGTGGATTGATTCCGGTCGAATTTTGGCTTAAATATTTCAGAAAAGATTCGATAGAGGGTGCACAACCATACAACCCTTGACATTCTTATATATAGTATTATTTTTGTTCAAATTTACGGCCTTAAGGAGCAACTATATTTGATGACCGATCATAAAAATGAAATAAAAAAAAAAGCTGCAGATGACGAGCATGTTGCAGATAATGAAGCATCCTCAAAAAAAGATTCAAACAAGACCATTGAGTCTTCAAAAAAGGTTAAATCTGTAGAAGAGGAACTCAAAGAAACATATGATCGTTTCCTGAGAGTTTCTGCTGAATTCGAAAATTATAAAAAACGCTCTGCTCGCGAAATGTCCGAGTTTAAAAAATTCGCAAATGAATCCTTAATTAAGGAATTACTTCTGATTATTGACAATTTGGAACTGGCAATAAATTCATCAAAAGATGAAGAGAACTCAAATAATGGTCTAATTGAAGGCATTGATATGACCCTTAAAAAATTACTTAAAATTTTGGGGGAATTTGGTTTAAAACAAATTGAATCACTGGAAAAACCTTTTGATCCGAATTTTCATCAGGCTGTCATGCAGGAGGAGACCGATAAACATTCGCAAAATACAGTTATAAAAGAGCTTCAAAAAGGGTATATACTTAATGAAAGATTACTAAGGCCGGCAATGGTCGTAGTCTCTAAAAAACAACAAACGGATTAGATATAATTACAAGGAGGAGAACAATGGGTAGGGTAATAGGAATTGACCTCGGCACCACAAATTCATGTGTGGCTATAATGGAAGCGGGTGAAGCAAAGGTAATAACCAACCCCGAGGGAGGGCGTACTACCCCTTCTGTTGTTGCCGTTACAGAAAGTGGTGAGAGATTGGTAGGCCAGATTGCAAGGAGACAGGCAATCACAAATTCGGAGAATACGGTTTTTGCCGTAAAGAGACTTATAGGGCGAAAGTTTGCTTCACCTGAAGTACAAAATGATATCAAGATACTTCCTTACAAACTTGAGCAGGCAAGCAACGGTGATATACGAATAAATCTTCGTGGTAAACAACACAGTCCTGCAGCAATATCGTCTTTTATACTGGCAAATATTAAGAAAACAGCAGAGGAATACCTTGGGGAAAAAGTTACGGACGCAGTAGTAACCGTGCCCGCATATTTTAATGACAGCCAGCGCCAGGCAACCAAGGACGCAGGAAAGGTTGCAGGTCTGAATGTTTTAAGAATTATAAACGAACCGACTGCTGCATCACTTGCTTATGGTCTGGACAAGAAAGGCGAAGAAAAGATCGCTGTCTTTGATCTTGGTGGAGGTACATTTGATATATCCATACTTGAAATCGGAGAAGGTGTTTTTGAAGTAAAGTCTACAAATGGTGATACTCATCTCGGTGGAGAAGATTTCGACCTTCGAGTTATTGATTATATAGCAGATGAATTCAAAAAAGATCAGGGTATTGATATAAGAAACGACAAAATGGCTTTGCAGCGTCTTAAAGAGGCTGCAGAAAAAGCCAAGATGGAACTATCCACATCAATGGAAACAGATGTGAATCTGCCATTTATAACCGCCGACGCCAGTGGACCAAAGCATCTTAATATAAAGCTGACAAGAGCCAAACTTGAAGCGCTTATAAGTGATTTGCTCAATAAGCTGGAACAACCTTGCCAGATTGCACTTAAAGACTCAGGCTTCTCTCCAAAAGATATTAATGAAATTGTACTTGTTGGTGGCATGACTCGTATGCCGGCTGTTCAGGAAAGAGTTAAAAAAATATTTGGTAAAGAACCTAACAAAAGCGTTAACCCTGACGAAGTAGTTGCAGTAGGTGCATCCATTCAGGGTGGTGTGCTTAAAGGAGATGTTAAGGATGTTCTTCTTCTTGATGTTACGCCTCTTTCTCTTGGAATAGAGACTTTGGGCGGCATTATGACAAAGCTGATCGAAAAGAACACAACAATTCCTACAAAAAAGAGCCAGATTTTTTCAACTGCTGCCGACAACCAGCCTGCGGTTTCCATTCATGTTCTGCAGGGAGAAAGGGAAATGGCTGCCGGCAATAAGACTCTTGGGCGTTTTGAACTTGTTGGCATACCGCCTGCACCAAGAGGTATGCCCCAGGTAGAGGTAACCTTTGACATTGATGCCAACGGTATTGTGAATGTGGCTGCAAAAGATCAGGCTACAGGCAAAGAGCAGTCAATCCAGATAACAGCCTCTTCCGGTTTGTCAAAGGAAGAAATAAACAACCTTGTCAAAGATGCGGAACTTCATGTAGAAGATGACAAAAAGAAAAAGTCTCTGGTAGAAGCTCGCAATACCGCAGACTCTCTGATCTATTCTACTGAAAAATCTTTAAAAGACCTTGGAGATAAGGTCGATAGTGCCATCAAGACTAAAGTTGAAAATGCCATAGGCCCGCTTAAAAAAGCAATGGAAGGTGATGATGAAGCGGAAATCAAACGTTTGAGCGATGAATTGACTCAAGCTTCACACAAAGTGGCTGAAGCCATGTATCAGCAGGCATCTCAGGCTGGAGAACAACAGGGCGCAGGTGCAGCAGGTGCAGCAGGTGCAG
>JAJSZO010000029.1:2967-5010 GCA_030262795.1 Deltaproteobacteria bacterium
CTTTTTTTCATCTTAACGCCTTCCGGCAAAGGTTCTATCATATGTACAAAAAGACTGTAACCCGCTTTTTTAAGCCCTTCCTTTTTATCGCTGAGATCCAACTTCCAATTTGGATATATCCAGAAGTCTGATCCGTATTTTTTTACCCAGGCCTGTTCTCCCTTTGGGCTGCTGAATAACTTCTCTATTTTAACATCTTCTGACAGAAAGCGTGAGATGCTAAGTGGCCAGTTTCCGGATATTACAATACCCAAAGGAAGAGGACTGTATTCCGGTAATTGCAAATAATCTTTTCGGCCCAGCTCCGGGCTGACAATAACTCCGGCAAAGCCCAAATTTGCCAGGGAATCTATGGCCAGCGTATTTGTTATATTGCAAAATGGTCCTGCCCATAGATTTAAATTTTTTTGTTCCTTAAAAAAGGCCATCTGCCATGGAATATTCAGAACAAAATTACGGCCACCTCTTTTTAATATAAATTCGATAGTCTCTTTATATTTTTTCTCATGTTCAGGCCATATAACCGGCGGAAGCCACCACCAGATATTAGACGCAATGCCGCTATGAAGCTTTTCCCGAAATTCATCATGCAGCCATATTCCGGTATGATTACGGGATTTTTTCTTGCTCATTTTTCTGAATACATGAATTTCAAATATGCTTTGATTTTTGTTATATCTCTTTGACAGTTTTGCATTAAATGTCGAAGAATCAACCTTAAACTCTTGCGGACCGGAAAGCTCATTCTCAACTTTGTCCATCATGTCGCAAAGAGCCTTTTCTCGTCTGTCTATCAGAAAAACAGGGCTGCCTGACGAAACATTTTTTCCCGAAGCCGGATTAAGATAAAAACACCCCCTTCTCGGCACGTATTTGCCGACCCTGTTTACACTATGCCAAGGATCATCTTCATATCCAATGCGCAGAATATCGCCGGGCAAAAGCTCTTCTATCGGAATAAAATAAGGTTTATTTTTATGGCCTTTTATTTTTCCTATATAAAGTCCGGAAGCGGTTTGGCCTTTTATGTTTACCGGATTATAGGGCCGTTGCGGCAAAAAATTAAAATGCGTCCCTGCCCTGCCGAGAGCTCGTGATATCAGTTGAAGAGCTGTTTTTTTCATCTGCGGATCGCTCCCATGATCCCTTAACATTTGATAGGCCTTGACTGTGTAAAAAACATAATGAGGACCTTTTTTGCGACCCTCAATCTTCCAGACCTTAACTTCAGAAACAGGCAACAAAATCTTGACAAGCGCATCAAGACTTAAATCCTGACATGAAAAAAATCTTTTTGGGGTATTATTTTCCTGAGTATAAAACCTGCGGCATGGTTGAACACATCTGCCCCTGAGACCGCTTTTGCCACCCATATAACTGCTCCAGTAACACCTGCCTGAAATCCCGTAACAAAGAGCCCCTTGAACAAAGACCTCAAGGCCAGGACCGTTTGTACATGCCTCAGCCATAGCCTTAATTTCATCTATATTAAGCTCCCTTGGAACAACCGCCATGTTGACTCCAAGTTGTTCCCGAACAAACTTTAAAGCCATTGGAAAGCTTACATTAGCAAGTGTGGATAAATGGACTTCTCCAGTAAAACCTGTTTGTTTGATTAACTCTATAAGTGACAAATCCTGTATTATAAGGGCATCAGGTCTGCCAAACCTCTCCAACTGATCAAGAAGCCTTCCCGCTGTATTAAGATCATCCTGCTTTAAAAGAGAGTTGAATGCTACATAAACTTTGGTTCCCATATCATGGGCAAGTTGAATAAGAGGGATTAATTCTTCAATGGAAAAGTTTTTTGCCTCCATTCTGGCCGATAATATTTTAAGCCCGCAATATACAGCATCCGCCCCTGCTGCAAGAGCAGATAGAAATGAATCTTTATTCCCGGCCGGAGCTAAAATACAGGGAACGTGTTTTTTATTTTTTTCTGTCATTAAATTAGCGCCCTTTGGTGTGGCACATAAGTGCCTAAAATTAAGGAAGTTAGCTCTTCCCGCACATCCTGTCAATACGTTCAGTATCATATTTTTC
>JAJSZO010000029.1:5110-17318 GCA_030262795.1 Deltaproteobacteria bacterium
TTATGACTCATGAATTAAAAGGAAAAAATACTATGGCAAAAAAAAGAATACTAGTTGTAGATGACGAGGAAGATATAGTTGAGCTGGTAAGATATAATCTCGTTAGAGAAGGCTATCAGGTTATTAGCGCATCTTCCGGTGAGAAATGCCTTAAAAAAGCCAGATCAGAGAAGCTGGATCTGATAGTCCTGGATCTGATGCTTCCTGGAATAGATGGACTTGAGGTTACTAAAATCTTGAAAAATGATTCTAATGAATTACATATTCCGATCATTATGTTAACGGCCAAGGGAGAAGAGGCTGATATCGTCACTGGCTTGGAGCTCGGAGCTGACGACTACATTACCAAGCCTTTTAGTCCAAGAATTTTAATAGCCAGGGTCCGCGCTGTTATGCGCAGAAAAGATAAATCGAAGAAAGATGATGACCTTGAGACAATTCAAGTACACGATATTGTAATCAATCCTCGCAAGCGAGAAATCCTCGCAAAAAATAAACCAGTTGATTTAACGTTTACAGAGTTCCAACTACTTTATTATCTTGCAAAAAGACCCGGGTGGGTCTTTACGCGTACTCAGATCGTTGATGCAGTTCGCGGAGATGATTATCCTGTTACTGATAGATCTGTTGATGTTCAGATTGTTGGACTGCGGAAAAAACTCGGCTACTGTGGCAGATATATAGAAACCGTAAGAGGAGTAGGATACAGGTTCAGGGAAAATCCATGAAAAAAAAGAAACGACTGCTATGGCAGTTATATCCATCTCACCTTCTGATTACACTTATTTCCCTTCTCGCTGTCAGCCTTTTCGCCTCAAGTGCCTTTAGAGAGTTTTTTCTTGAGCGGACTGCTGCAGATCTGAAGTCCAGAGCATATCTACTGGAAAAACAGATAGAATACTTTATTTCACCTTTAGATGAAATGTCGGTTGATTCTATATGCAAAGCAATTGGCGAGCAGTCATTTACCCGCATTACCGTTATACTGCCCTCAGGAAAAGTGGTCGGTGATTCTGAAAAAGCGCCGGAAAATATGGACAACCATGCTGATCGTTTTGAGGTGGCAGAAACTTTGAGCGGAAATCTTGGGACTTCTATTAGATACAGCCGTACACTTCGACAAGATATGATGTATGTAGCGATACCTTTGGAGAATAATAATGAGGTTATTGCTGTCTTACGTACTTCAATACCGGTAACCTCAATATATGATGAACTGCGCTCCATTCAAATTCAGATAGGCTTCGGAGGATTACTTATAGCGCTTTTTGCTGCCGGAGTCAGCTTGTTTATTTCTAAACGAATAAGTCGTCCAATAGAGGAAATGAAAAAAGGAGCGGAGCAATTTGCCCGCGGTGATTTGACTTATAGAATGCCTGCTCCTGATACAGAAGAGATGAGAGGTCTATCTGAAGCAATGAACCGGATGGCCGTTCAACTGAATGATCGAATAAAGACAGCAATAAAACAGCGCAACAAGCTTGAAGCCGTTCTTTCAAGTATGGATGAGGGTGTCATTGCTATTGACAGAGATGAGAAGATCCTCAGTATAAATCAGGCAGCCGTCCGGATGTTTAAAAGCAATCCATATAATTTAGAACAGCGAAGCATTCAGGAAGTGATCAGAAACCATGAGCTGCATAAAATTATCAAGAAAGCTATTTCAAACGGTGAACATTTAGAAGGAGATGTTGTTCTTTATCAGGATGAGGAAAGTATTTTGAATGTTCAAACTACTTTACTTCTTGACGAGGGTGAAAATTTTATAGGCATACTTGTTGTATTGAACGATGTGACTCGGCTCAGGCGTCTGGAAAATATGCGGAAAGAATTTGTATCCAATGTTTCGCATGAGATCAAAACACCCCTTACAGCAATAAAAGGCTTTGTTGAGACTTTAAGTCAAGGGGCAATGGAAAATCCGGGCGAAACTAAGCGTTTTTTGAATATTATCGAAAAACATGTAAATCGCCTGGTTGCTTTAATAGAAGACCTTATGCACCTTTCAGTAATTGAGCAGAAAGATAAAAGTGAAGGCATAACGCTGGAAAAAGGTCATATCAGGAGTGTTATTAAAACAGCTATTCAGATCTGTCAGGCAAAAGCAGAAGCAAAAAAAATAAAAATCAATCTAATATGTCCTGAAGATATTTCGGCTGGAATAGATCCTCCACTTCTTGAACAGGCTGCAGTAAACCTTCTTGATAATGCAATAAAATATAGTGAAGCAGGCGGATTGATTCGGATTGAAGCAATTACTACAGATACTGAAGTAAGTATAAGTTTTAAGGATTATGGAATCGGAATTCCAAAAGAACATCTTCCCCGTCTTTTTGAAAGATTCTACAGAGTGGACAAGGCCAGAAGCCGTAAACTCGGAGGAACAGGGCTGGGCCTTGCCATTGTTAAACATATTGTACAGACTCACGGGGGATACGTAACAGTTGAGAGTAACCCCGGTGAAGGAAGCAATTTCGTTATCCACCTGCCTGAAATTTCAGGTCAATAGGCTGAAGGCTCGTTAGGGGCCGCCATTGCCCGGTCTCAAATCCCAAAAATATCAAAACAGCCCGCTATTCCATCAACTTTTGTGCCCGCCCTGGTGCTATGCCAAAACTGACTTGTCTGCTATATTTTTTGTTGGAACTGGAAAATTAGCTCACTAAAGCCTATAGATCGGTATAGGCCGGGGATCTAAGATCGAACAAATCCGACCCAAATCTATGCGCATACTTGTGGAAGTTATTCGTCCACGTTACTTATTTACAAACAATTAACTTTTCCCTCATAAAAATTGAATATTGATGTGGTTGAGTGCAAAACAATAAGTTATTGCCTAAACCATTTTGAATAAGGAGGGAAGAAATTGAATAAAACCATTCTGGTGATTATTGATGGATGTCGTTCAGACGGGTTGGAGCAGGCAAAAACGCCAAACATTGATTATATGATCGAAAACGGCACACACACCTTGAACGCCCGAACCGTGACCCCCTCCATTACCCTGCCTGCCCATTTCAGTATCTTTACGTCTCTACCGCCAATAGCGCATAATGTGCTTGCCAATACCGTATCTCCCAACCCGTCATCCATAGCAAGAAGCATCATAGACGTGGCGAGAGATTTTGGCAAAAAGACCGCGGCTTTTTACTCCTGGGAACACCTTAGAAATCTTGCAACGCCCGGTTCTCTGGACCACTCACATTTTATTAACAGCGGTTCTATAGAAAATCTTGATCTTGAGGTGGCACAGACTGCCGCTCGTTGCCTGAATTCCTGCTGTCCCGACTTTTGTTTTATTTATCTCGAAGGAACCGATATTGCCGGACACAGGTCAGGGTTCATGTCAACGGAGTACCTTGATGCCATTGAGACGGCGGATACAGCGCTTGGCATCATCTTAAATGAGCTGAAAAAAGCAAATCTGTCTGACTGTTACAGTATCATACTACACAGTGATCATGGCGGCATCAATCATGATCATACGGAAAATACGCCTGAGGTCATGACTGTCCCATGGATTGCATTTGGCCCTGAAGTGAGACAAAAACACATAATTACAGACAAGGTAAATATTATTGACACAGCGCCGACTCTTGCCGCTTTAATGGATATCCCTGTGCACCATACCTGGCATGGACGGGCTATAAGTGAAATATTCAAACCGAGCGTTTCTGAAATGGTTCAGCCTGCGTTTTTGCAGTTTGAATTTGACTGCCGTCCCTTTGTTTATTGCAATTGATAACAGCAGATATTTTTTCTTGTCATCGAAACTCCACGACCCCCTGAACCTCTGAACGGTTACGAATTTTTAATGCAATTTGTGATTTTCTCCTCATCGCCAATCACTGCTGTTGCTGGTGGCATAATTTATGGACAATGATCTTGCAACTTAACACAAATTTAACATTACCTTAATAATATTGTAACACGGATGTGGTTAAAGAAAGATAACTGCTCAAGGTGGATAGGCTGAAGGGAAGCTTCAGCCTGACACGACAATATACAGAGTGAGGCTTTGCGCTAAATTGAAAGAGATACTTTTTATAATTTTTGCGCTTCTTTTCGTAGCGGGCTTGATCGTCTTACGGTTTAGATTCATCAAAGATCGAAACCCTAATGCTGAACTGTTGATTGATAAGATGGATGAGCGCAAATGGAAGTACAATCATGTAAAGGAAAAAACTTCAAGATGACAGACAGAACTAAAAGGATATCAGGTGTGCATGGAAGAAAGTGTGAATAGATCGGAGGTAAAATGTCCAAGATGCTGTTCTGGGGCCATCTACCGATACGGTCGGACACACAACGGCAAGCGTAGATTTATCTGTGTTTTGTGCCAACGGCAGTTCTCTGTGGGCATTAAGAAGTACGAGGTCAAAAACAGGCCGAGCTGCTCCCGGTGTGGAAAATCAATGCACATATACAAAAGAGAAAAAGAAAGCATCAGGTTTAGATGCTCAGGCTATCCATTATGCAGGACATACGAAAAAATTATGCATGGGGAGGAGAGAGATGAACTACTATCTACATAATGTCCCGGGCCGGCTGAGGGTAAAGACACCGATGGTGAAGAGAAGCAGGTCATCGGCAAGGTACGTTGAAGGACTGATGAAGCAGTTGAGGGGTATAAACTCAACCGTTGTTAACACCACTACCGGAAGCGTTGTGGTTCTGTATGACCGGGAGACCATTAGCTCTGATGTGATTCTGAACACTCTTGAAAATGAGGGGATCTTTAACAGTTCAAAGGCCGGATCCTGTGACCAGTACATTAATGAAGCAGCTTCAAAAGCAGGGCAAGTCCTTGGAAAAATCCTGTTTGGCGCATTTGTTGAAAAGGCATTTGAAGGTAGTGCCCTGTCCTATATTGCAGTCTTCATATAGATCTTACTACCTCTCTTCACGCAGGATGGAGCTGCTTCCCTTTCGAACCGAACAAGGCAGCATTTTGTAGGTAAGTAATGAAAGAGCCGCTTGTTTTTCCGAAGACATTTGTGCATATTAGAACGTGGACGAAATACCCCAACTATGCATCACAGCTTCAGGCCGCCTTTGCCGAATCTCAAATTCAGCCTCAAATCCCAAAAGTATTGAAATAGCTCGCTATTCCTTCAACTTTTGTGATCTGAGCCTATATTTGAGATTTGGGCAAATTCGACCCAAATCTGTGCGCCTACTTGGGGAAGTTATTTCGTCCACGTTCCTTATTTGATGTTCGATTAGAAGGAGCTCGGGCATAAGCCATCTGCTACCTCGCAAACTTCTTGAAACAGCTTGCCATTGCTTGAGTTTTCATGGATCGCATTGATCAAATTCGAGCGCTGAGGGGTTTGGTTTTTTATAGGAATTCAGAGACATAATTCGCTAAAGGAGAGGTACAAAATGGGACTTTTAGATAATGCAGTAAAGGGGACGGTTTTGACCGGCCTTGCAATAGGGATAGGCGCGGCAGTACTTGCGCCCGTAATTCTTCCTGTTTTGGCCGGAGTTGCAAAGCCCCTGGCCAAGGCCGCCATGAAGAGCGGTCTCCTCCTGTATAACAAAAGCAAGGAAGTAGTAGCTGAAATAGGAGAAGTGACTGAGGATTTATGGGCTGAGGCTAAAACTGAGGCTGAGAATGAAATGGAGGAGGAAGGAGGGGCCACGACTCTTGATAAAACAGAGGAGGTAAAATCAGGTGGTCAAACTTCCTGAAGCCAGGATTACCCACATCATTTCCGGGAGACTGAGAATCAAAATACCTTCTAAAAAGGGCAACACCAGCTACTTCGAATCCCTGGAGCGAAAGTTCTCCGACTGTGACAAGGTTCAAAAGGTTGAGGCAAGCGCGGTAACTGCCGGTGTGCTGCTTCTTCATGATGCTGATATAAAGGATATTTCGAAGTTTGCAGAGGAAAACCGGCTATTCGTAATAGAGAGCCTGGGGTCTGAACGGATACCGCTGGTAAAGAGGATAAGCAGTGGTTTCGAGGATTTGAACAGACGCACAACGAGGTTCACCGGTGGTGAACTGGACCTGACCGGTGCAGTTTTTGTGTCTCTGCTCTCCTTAAGTATTTACCAGATAGCAAGGGGGAATTTCTTCGCTCCTGCTTGGTACACATCGCTCTGGTATGCAGTCAATATGGTTTTTAAGTCTTCAGATAGCAATTAATCACAGAAGCATAATAAGGATAAGGAGCAAAAAAATGACCGAAGAAAAAGAAACAACCGGACCGGAATTGCAAAAGGCAGGAACTACCATGAAAGAAGGTATCGTCAACAGTCTTAAGGGCATTAACGAAGTCGAGGCGGAAATTGTGAGCCTTGCCAGGAATACCGTGTCCCAAACTCTGCGAGCTACAGGTGATGTAGCCAAGGAATGCCTTGGTGTGACCACTGACGTAGTAAAAGGCGCCATTCAGGCCACAGAAGAAGTGGGCACAGGTCTTATTATGGGTACAAAGAGCGTGGCTAAAGGAATCATCCTGGGAGTCAGCGATGTCGGAGGTGATATCGTGAAGGTTGCAGGCGACGTCGTGAGTGCGGCTGTTAAGGGGTCAGCCGAAGTCGGAGCTGACGTAGCCACGGTAGCAAGGAGGACAGTCGATGGCGTAATTGAGGCTACAAAAGAGATCGGCGGGAACGTTGAAAAGGTGACAACAACCGTTGTAGTAGAGGCCGTTAATGCAGCAGGAACCGTGGGAAAAACCGCGGCAAGGGCGGTCACCGACGTGCTGCTCGGCGCTGTAGGAGGCGTCAAAGAGGTACTGAACTCCGTGTTGCCCAAGCCTTCACCCGTAGCAAACACTGAGTCCGGCCCTGAGAAAAGCCTCCCCACGCCCGCGGAAGAGGTGACGACAGCAAAACCCAAGAAGACATCACCATTGGCCAAGAAGTAATAATGCGAAAGGAAATCAAGGCGCTGTGATAGAGACGGTTCATGCATTTGTGAGGGGAAGGACGAGGTACAGGATAAGAAGTCTCTACCGCTCTCACCCCCTAAAGACCCGTCTTGAGTCTCAACTCAAAAGCGAGGAGGACATAACCCGGGTAAGTGCCAGCATACTAACGGGAAACCTCCTCGTTATCTATAATTCCAACAGATCTCCTTCCGACATCGCCGGACTCATTCAAAGGATAGTTGCGGAAGTAGCAAGGCAAGATATAGCAGGCCATGAGCCGAATTATAGAGTGAATGGCAGGGAAAAACAGCCTGCTATGAGTAAAAGGAAACTCAGACGGCTTGTTGCCTGCTCGGAAGACCAATCAGTTGAGCAGTGGCACACAAAAGATGCGAATGTCGTGCTTGAGTCCCTAACTACCTCAAGCGCTGCCGGTTTATCCGACAGCGAGGCCAGAGATCGTCTCAAGAAGTATGGTCCCAATGTGCTTCCTGAGGCTGTGTCACGATCAAGTCTTGCAATACTCATAGATCAGGTAAAATCTGTGCCGGTCGCCCTGCTTACCGCAGCGGCCGGCATCTCCGTACTTACCGGAGGAGTGGCGGATGCCATAGCCATTATGGGTGTTGTCGGCATAAATGCCGTCATAGGCTATGTGACTGATAGTCAGTCTGAAAAGACCATACATTCTCTAAAGAGTCTCGTGCGTCCCAGGGCCTTGGTAAGACGGGACAAAAAAGCAAGGGAAATTGATGCTGCGGAGATTGTCCCCGGGGATGTACTTGTGTTGCGCCCGGGGCAATATATCGCTGCTGATGCAAGGCTTATTGAGACAAAACGTCTGAGCATTGATGAATCTGCGCTCACCGGCGAAAGCATCCCTGCTGAGAAAAGATCCTGGGTCATTTCCGAGGAAAACGTTCCACTAAGTGACAGGTCGAATATATGCTACATGGGGACTCTGATAACCGGAGGTCAAGGACTCGCTGTGGTCGTGGCTACAGCGAAATTTACGGAGATGGGCAAGATACAGGCCCTTGTTGGAGAGGCCGAAGCCCCTAAAACCCCGATGGAGATACAGCTTGATCAGATAGGGACTCAGTTGGTGATCGCTTCATCTGCATTATGCGGCATTGTGTTTGCAGTCGGCTTTTTACGCGGTTACGGGTTTTTTCTGATGTTCAAAATGGCCATTTCACTAGCAGTGGCGGCCATTCCCGAAGGGCTTCCCACAGTGGCAACCACGACCCTTGCCCTTGGTATTCGCGAGATGCGCGGGCACAATGTCCTCATCAGACGTCTTGATGCAGTGGAGACCCTTGGTTCCGTACAGATTATCTGTCTCGACAAGACCGGCACAATCACCATGAACAGGATGTCGGTCATAGAGCTCTACGTGGGAGGAAAGCTGATCAAGGTTTCAGAGCAAAAGCTTTCACTTTTTTCAGGACGCGTTGATTCCGTTTTTTTGCAGGAAACCGCCGGTCTTATGGTCTGCTCAGCCCTCTGCAGCGAGAGCGAGGTACTCGAAAACAGCAAAGGTTATGTGGTAAACGGCTCTCCCACGGAGAATGCCCTGGTGTACATGGCCATGGGCTCCGGTCTTGATGTCCTGAATCTCAAAGAGGACTTTCCCCTGGTAAAGATGATCCACCGTTCCGAGAAACGGAATATGATGATGAGTCTCCATAAGACTGCCCACGGCAAGATGCTTGTTGCGGTCAAGGGCAGCCCGAGTGAGATACTGGCCCTCTGTACCCGGCAGATGAGGCGGGGAAAGACGGTCCCTTTTAGTGATGAGCAGCATCGTGTAGTGCAGACAGAGAATGAGCTTATGGCAGGCAGGGCATTGAGGGTGCTTGGAGTGGCATATGCCCTGGTCGACTGTGACGAGAATGTAGTCGATGATGAGGAATTTCTGGCAAATGGCCTGATATGGCTCGGGCTTGTCGGCATGGCCGATCCCATAAGAGAAGGCGTCAAGGAACTCATTGCTCAGTTCCACAAGGCCGGAATCAAGACGGTGATGATAACCGGAGATCAGGGACCGACCGCCTATGCCATAGGAAAAGAGTTAAACCTCAGCGGGGAGGAACAACTGCGCATCCTTGACTCCACCACATTCGCCGGTTTAGACACCGAGGCCATACAGGCCATCTGTCAACAGGCCCACGTATTTGCCAGGGTAAGCCCCGGACACAAGCTGCAGATTGTGCAGGGTTTGCAGGGAGCATCCAAGGTTGTGGCCATGACCGGTGACGGAATAAATGACAGCCCGGCGCTAAAGGCAGCGGATATTGGTGTGGCCATGGGAAAAACAGGGACCGATGTGGCAAGGGAGGTTGCCGACGTAGTCCTTGAAAATGATAACATTGAGACCATGATCGTGGCTGTGAGCCAGGGCAGAACCATATATGCTAACGTTCGAAAGGCGCTTCACTTCCTCTTGTCCACAAATCTGAGTGAGATAATGGTCGTATTTGCCGCTAACATCGGAGGGATGGGCCAGCCCCTGACCGCGATGCAGCTCCTCTGGATCAACCTGATCAGCGACATCTTTCCTGGACTCGCCCTGTCGCTTGAGAAGCCGGATGATGACGTGCTGGATCGCCCCCCCAGGGACCCTGATGAACCCATAGTGAGACAGTCCGACCTGAAAAGGATAGCCGGTGAGGCCGGGGTTATAAGCATAGGCGCCATGGCCTCTTATGGCTATGGCATAGCGAGGTACGGCACGGGGTTAAGGGCGAGCAGTATAGCCTTTTTGAGTCTTACATTCGGCCAGCTCATTCACGCCCTGAGCTGCCGTTCGGATAAACACACTATATTTAATTCCAAGCCCCTGCCGCCCAACAAATACTTGAATGCTGCCCTGGCAGGTTCGTTTGCTCTTCAGGCCTTGACGTTCGCTATCCCCGGGCTCAGATCCCTCCTTGGGATTGGTCAGATCGGATTAATTGATTCTTTCGTGGTGGGAAGCACCTCTGTGGTTCCCCTTCTCGTAAATGAGATGACAAAAAAAGTTCGGAAGGAAAAGATATGAAAAAAGACTTTATCTTTACATCGGAGTCGGTAACAGAGGGGCATCCGGATAAGCTTTGCGACCAGATAAGCGATGCCATAGTTGACCGTTTCTTGCAGCAGGATCCCTGTTCTTCAATCATCGCGGAATGTGCGGTCTCCCAGTCCATAGTCTTTATTGCCCTGGTTTTTGCATCCACAGCCTTGATAGATGTCGCCAATGTGGCAAAGAATATTATCAATCAGGTCGGTTACGACGATGAGTTTTTCAGCGGCAGGACTTGTACAGCACTCACGAGCATCAAAGAATTGCCCCTGGCAAAGGACCTGCGCTTTGACGAAACCCGGCTTACGGAAAAAGAGATCGACCGCATCACTGTGAAAAGGAATCAGGTCAATGCCTTCGGCTTTGCCTGTAATCAGACTCCGGCGCTTATGCCCCTTCCCATATGGCTTGCCCATAAGCTTGCAAGACGGCTTACATCTGTGCGGTTGAGAAAGTTGCTTTCCTATCTCGCTCCTGACGGAAAGACACAGGTAGGAGTCGAATATAAAAAAGGCAGGCCGCACAGGATTCACAGCATCACCATACAGGTTTGCCAAAAAAAACCTTTGACAGGAAGCATCCCTGATCCAAAGTTGCTGGAAGATGATATAAGAGAAATGGTCATCGACCCCTCATTCCATGGGGAAGAGATCATGCCTGACACAGGGACAAGGATATTTATACAGACCGATGGCCCGGATATTGGCTGCGGGCCGTCCATGCATTCGGGGCTCACCGGGCGTAAGAATGCCATAGATACCTATGGGGAGTATGCCAGGCACAGTGGCGCAGCCCTCAGTGGTAAAGACCCCAGACGCATTGACAGGATCGGGGCTTATGCTGCCCGGTATGCAGCCAAAAATGTGGTTGCGGCAGGGCTTGCAGAAGAGTGCGAGATACAGATCAGCTATTCGATAGGTCTGTCACAGCCTGTCAGCATCCAGGTTGAGACATTTGGCACAGGCAGGGTGGCTGAAGCCAAAATTATCGCCCTGTTAAAGAAACATTTCGACTTCCGCCCGGCCGGGATAATGAGACAATTCAAACTCAGGCATCTGCCCGGGAGTGTAAAAGGGGGCTTCTACAGAAAGCTCGCGGCATATGGCCATGTGGGGCGCATGGACATCGGGCTTCCCTGGGAAGTTACAGATAAGGTTATGATCCTGAAGGAGAGTATTTCTCAGGTAAAAACACATTGAATAGATTTCGGATTCTTGGAGGTATGGTTGTTGGTTACAATATTGTATCGCACTGAAGCTGAAAAGCGACAACACTCGTCGGCAATTGATATGCTGGCGAACGATTTAGGGATTGCTGAGGACTCCATAAAACCCTTCTACGAAAATGAGTTGAGGGAATTACAAGAGCATGCACAAATAAGGACTTTTCTTTCTATCCTTGTAAGCCGGAGGGTAAAAGAAAAAATAGACAATGGGCTGGCCTATATCCCTTAGGCGAGGGCGCGATCTATTTCTTCTTTTATCGTCTTTTCTATCGTTGATTTAATCAGCCTGGCTGCAAATCCCAAATTTGCCGCCATTTCAACAGTGTCGTCCTTTACGGCAATATGACCCCTTGCCGGTCCTTCGAAGTTACATACATTCCCATTCCATTGAAGCCTGAGACCAAAGGACTTTGCTGTCTTGTTGACAGACGGTTCTATACGTCTCTTTGCTTCGTCACACGAGTATGGATGCCTCCACTTAAGTTGAATGTCAGCCATAAAAAAAGGATTGTGCCTCCACATAAAGAGTTTTGTCTTGCGGTCTGTCTTCACCGCCTGGGCGATAAATAAACCGGTGCATGCTTCCGCATATATCATAACAGGCAGGTTCTTCAAGTCCTTAGGAACGTGGACGAAATAACTTCCACAAGTAGGCGCACAGATTTGGGTCGAATTTGTTTGATCTCAGATCACAAAAGTTGATGGAATAGCGAGCTATTTCAATATGTTTGTGATTTGAGATCGAACAAAGGCGATCTGAATCTGTGATGCATAGTTGTGGAAGTTGTTTCGTCCACGTTCCTTAGTACAGGGAAGCGGCATTTTTAACACGATTGTAACAATTGCTTCACGAAAATCTCATGGTCAGTATTTATAAAAAAGATCTCTTTCTCGCATGATCTATAACCTAAGGATGTAATTCATGAACGGCAATAACCTCAACAAGGTTTTCTTGTATCCTATTCAAATTCCGTGGTAAATTAATTTACTTAAAAAATAACTTATTGATATTACACTATTTATTTTTTT
>JAJSZO010000030.1:0-1447 GCA_030262795.1 Deltaproteobacteria bacterium
GCTTTAAGTTGGTAGCCTCATAATGCTCAAAGGCATTCCCCGTATTATACGGCGGATCAATATAGATGCATTTGATCTTCCCAGCAAAATCCTGTTCCAGCGCTTTCAATGCAAGTAGGTTATCGCCGAATACGAGCATATTTTCACTGTTCTTATCACCGTAAGACTTTTCAGGGTCTTCTATCAATATTCTCGGTTCCAGATTCGGCTGATTATCCTTGCCGATCCATGTAAGTTCCAGTTTTTGTCGGTTTTTCATGCCGATCTCCATGTGCTTATTAAATATTTTAAGCGTTCAAACCAGTTTCCAATGAATTCTAAAAAGTCCTTATCTGAAAGAATAGCGCTCATATATTTCATCTCATCCTATTTGATTCCTTCAATGATTTCGACCGCTTGAATTCACCGTTAGTCTGTTGCCGTACTCGTCGAACTTTCCTTCCCAGATCAGTTCGGTCTTCATCTGCAAAAACGGATGCGAATTGTCGAGTCCCCAGCGTTGTTACTTGAAGAACATTATTTACCCAACACGCCCGACCTCTCACATTCCGGTGGAATGTCTGGTTTGGGCACGATCTTCTTGCTGGCTCATAAGTCATATTTACAAGTCACATTTTTAATTTCAAGAAAGTAATGCTTGAATATAGATATGTGTACTTTTGACACATCAATTCAGCTCGCACTTGAGCCACTACTAGGGACTTGGAAGTAAATAATATACCATCTTGCTTGTCTTTTTGCCCATCTTCGGTGTTGCAGCTTTCGTTGCATAGCTCGCTATGCGCTTTCAGCTGCGCCTTGAAGATGAACAAAAATCCTGCGCAATTTTGGTATATTATTTACTTCCAAGTCTCTTACATGAAATTAACTTCTATAAGTGTCTAAACTGTGATCTCAAATTATCAGCGAACCGTAAAGTCGATACCAACTACTTCAAGAGCAGCAATATTAGGGTGTTTCCCTGTTAAATTAGTTGCATCTTGCTTCAGCGCTTCTACCAATTTAGCGAAGGAAAGCATCTTTTTGATACGATTATCTTTCCAACGCTTCTTTTTCCCATTGTGAACTAAAAGAAAAATTCCATACTGAGATATTCGCATATATTGCCCAATAAGTTGATTCTCCATACGTTCGCGCAATTCTGCAAGGGTCCATCTGTCGGCAACTTTCAGCTCAATTGGAACAGGGGCTGAAACTTGAGGTGCGTTGAGTCTGATATCAGTTCTGGTAGCATCAGCAAGCTCTTCTTCGGAACCAACGGTATAACGTGAGTGAGAGGATTTTCTGAGTCGATTAGCAAACACGATGCGAACATTCGTTTCTTTTTCTGAGTTACGCAGCAACACTGCTTCACTTTCATCACCGTCTTCAATGTCCAATTTAAGTTCATCCAATCGGATCAAGGCAAGTTCATAAAGATCCGCCTCAGATCTTGGCTGCTTCTCTG
>JAJSZO010000030.1:1547-6358 GCA_030262795.1 Deltaproteobacteria bacterium
ATCACGGATACCAGGACTATAACCACCCTCGTGCATGGCATCTTCTTCAACTTTGACGAATCGGTAGATGATAGGCATCAGCTTACCTAATACCTCAATTTTTTCAAAATCACGGACAGCAAGGCCGAACCGAGGATTTCTATGATCTGTTAAGGCCGCACAAAAATTAATCATTGTTTTTTTCTGCTCTTCTATTGAAGGAAGCCCCTTAATCCATTCTTTGAGAAGTTCGCATCCCCGATTCCCATCAATGCAAAGTAGAACAATGAGCCACGTCAATTTACGTTTTATGTCGGCCGCTGCTTCGAAACGTTCACAGGCAAGCTCGGCTACTTTTTTCTTAAAAGCTGCGTCGAGATGACCCTCTAAAATCAGTGATAGCGCATGGTCCAGCACAAAATCGTTTGCTGGCTCCTGCTTTAAGAGAATGTCAAACAATGTGCTTTTATAGCGCTTGTTGAATTCTTTATCACCATATCTTAGGGCTGAGAGTGAGTGAGTAGAGGTTTTTCCCCTTGGGCTCTCATAAAGTTCCCACCGCAATTCGTCTTTGATAACTACGTCAACCAGGTCGGGGAACTCGCTGTATAGTTTTTTATACCAGACCGGGATCAGTTCGCAAACGAAGTAGTGCGCTGCTATTTTAGCTTCATAACTGGTAATTTTTTTTACCCAATCGGAATCGTCGGCCACCTCCATGGCAATGCCGGTCAAGCCAATTATGCGAGGCCAAGGAATGGAATTACTGGTTCGCCTGTTTGGATCTGTAAATGGGTCGTATTTACGCCAATAGGCTACGCACCCGTCCCGAAAGTTCTTTGCCACGTCAAAACCGAATTCATCAATCAATATTTTCCAGTTTGAGTATCCATGACGATGTTCGCCATTGTCCTTCTTCTCTCGAATCCGGTCATAAAGGTAGGCCGTTCTCTGCCAAATCTCCCCTTTTTGAGCATTGCCAACGTTTTTAATTTCCTCCGGTTTTTTCTTTAATGCTTGCTGCCATTCCTGGCGATTGGCTTTATGGCGTTTTTCGCGCTCTTTTTGTCTTTGCTTAAAATTGTGATCTTGACGACGCCATTTTTTCTGTTCCTCCGACAATGGCTTTGGATGGAGCAACTCGTGCAGTTTAGCTTCAAGCTCCGGTGTTCCAGCTACCATACGTTTCATCCTCTCGCGCAATTGCCGTGGGCGTCCTTCGTCCAAGTAAACTGCAAAGACCGCCGTTAAAGCAATTGAGCGGTCATCCATTAACGGTTTATGAATCAGGTCTTCGAAAAGTCGTTCCAAGTCATCGGTACTGGTTACCCAGAAATCACGAACATCCCAGCGTACCTGCCACCAATCGATAGGATGTTTTGCGCTGTCTTTCTCTCTATCACGCGCAGTAGCGATTGCATGCCAGAACAACTGGTACCGGAACGCTGACCAAGCTTTTGCGTCTGTTATAATTTTATCTCGGTCGTATGTGGCAAAATCATCCAAATTTTGTGCAACAAACAAGCCAAGGAACAGGTCCAGCACTATCGGATCAAAGGAAAAACCATGCTTTTTTTGAATAAATTGGTCCGCCAATCTAATTGCACTCGGCAACAACCAGGCATATTTCGCTGAGATTTCACAATGGCGTCGCTCGATAAATGGCTGGCTTTTAAGAAGTTTATGAAGTCCTCGTAATAATTTCTCAACTTCCACTTCCGGTAAAACTGCGCTGGCGATCTCTTCTATGCTTTGTTGTAGTTGGGATGATGAATACCGCTCCGGTGGCTTGGCTGCTTCTAATATTTTTAACAGTTGCGGGACAGACATGGTGCCGGGAAAGAATACCTCGCAGACTTCACCGATCGTGTTTGAACTAAGCTTCGATATGTCAGCAAGCAACGTGTTGAGTAATTTGCCATGTTGTTCAGTTGTGCCAGCCGCAGCAACACCACGAATTGCGCAGGTTCTGATGTACGAACTCGCTTGATCATCCATGGCGTAAGATAAGGCTGCATCTACCGATTCTGATATCTGGCCTTGCCAAATCAATTTTAACAACAATCTACAAACATCATCATGCGTTGCGTATTTTTTAAGGAGGTCGTTTACTGTCGATGCGAGCTGAGGATCGGCCATGCGTCGAATCATCGTGATGTCAAACGATGTACCTGTATATTGACGCTCCGCATAGAGATCCGCAAACCCTATGAGCAGTGACTTTCTAAATTTTATTGGCAACACAGACGGGTCACCGTTTTCGATGAGAACTTCTGGTGCAATTTTCCGAAGACGACGACGTACACGTTCATCCCATAAAGCCATCCAAGCAGCTATTGGCCTCGTAGACGGTATGATGACATCCCGCCCATACCGCTTGGCAAAGAGTAGTCCTTCAATTGACCGTTGCGGCTTTCCTTCATTAATAAGACGTTTAAGCCACCTGGCCACCAAATATTCTTGGACTGTCCGATGATGAAATCGAACAGTCCCATAAATTGCCTCGTCAAAGATGGCGCAATCAAGAAGTGTTTGAATCTTATCGGATGACCAATCTGGCAAAGACTCTTTTGGTTCAATCGATGCTGCACGGAGATCAGCGTCGACTGGACGATCTGGCAAAATTATTGTGGTCTTCTTTTGCAAGGTAATCGCCGCAGCCAGGCGTTCTGCCCCCAATAGGGCGTAGTCCACTGATAATGGTCTCTGTGCATCACGATCTGGATCGTACTCGCCAAGCTTTACCCGGATATTGAAATCCAGCATTTCGGCATGTCGTCCGAAGCGACCGTTTGATTTCCAGTATGCGATAAGCTCCAAAAGATCTTGAGGTCGTTCAGCAAAAATCCCGGCGTCCGCACGGTTAATCGCATCAATAAAGTCTTTCGTATCTTCGACACCTTTCTGTAAGGCAAAATGCCGGATTTGCTGATCATTGAGCGGCGCTAATTGGAAAACAACATGATCTTTTTTTTCCTCAGAGTCAATCAATCTGTCAGCAGGTATGGTTTCTTCGTAGGCTTGTTTAGCTCCTTCGGTAAAAACTTCGTCATCGTCGCGCATTGTATGGGTTTCCGGCTTGGGCAGTTGCTTCAAAAACAGTGATAGGTCTGCAGTTGCCCACCAATTGCTTACCCTGCACGAAACAAAAATTTTCGCTCTATTTAATTTCTCTCCGATTGCGTTTGCAAAACGCCGAAGTGCGATCTCAAATGCCTTATGGCTCTTTAGCCGTGCTTCATCGACGGAATCAAGGAAAAAATAACCTTCTTTATTTCCAGATAACCATTCATCAACTTCTTCAGCAGTTCCAATATCAAGGCTGTGTTGAATCTCCAGCTCTTGGAGCAACTCAATTCGGCAAAAGAAAGCGGGCTTGCTGGCCATCCGCAAGCGCCTCGTAATCGCCCGAAATTCCTCCGTCTTGCCTGTGCCTGGTTCAGCGAGGATGACGATGCGGTTTTTTCCCAATAGGTCTTCCCACGAAAGCTGTTCACCCAACCCAAAGGCAAACATAGCCCGGATGCTCTCAGGATCATTTTCCTTATCAGCCTCTACGGACCAAAACTTTCTGTTCAGATCAATGTGTTCAGTAATTATAGCTTTCACTAAGTCTGCTCTTGTATAGAAATATGATAACAGGGGTCTTGACTCAGGAAATTTCGGGGACGCCTTAGACTAATTGGACTTATGTTTGTCGTGCCGTAGAATGCAGTATTTTCTGATTTGTAGAGGATGTTCCCAATCCTTTCTAAGCTTTATCAGGGTGCCTGGTCCGCATTATAAATAACTTCCCCTGTTTTTAACATCTCTTCTAAAAATCCGCTTTTGTCATTTGATTCTTCCAATAAGACAGGCTCTATTCTCGTGTCAATTTTTTTTCTTAATCGAAAAAATTTCGAGCTGTGCGGGTAGGTTTGAAAATTCGGCTACCAACGTAAGGCGGGACAGTTGCTTTGGTGGATTCGTCGCTTACGCTCCTTAATCCACCCTACATCGGCTACCAACGTAAGTTTGTAGGGTGGATTAAGCGAAGCGAATCCACCAAAAAACGGAAAGTGTCCCGCTTTAAGTTGGTAGCCGAAAATTCATACACAATACATAGCGCTGTCTGGATTCCCGCAAAAAATATACGGAAATGATGCCTATAACGTCAATCGAAGTCCTGAAATCCGTCATTCCCGCATGTTTTTAACGAGAATCCAAGTTTAGATATCCTTTAGAAATTCTACCCGCACAGCTCGAAAAATTTTGCTTCAGCCATTAAAAAATCCTCATCAATACGACTTAAAACCACAGCGACATCAATATCGCTGTCTTTTCGTGCAGAGCCCCTCGAATAAGAACCATATAATATAACTTTTTAACCTTAAAATTCTGCCTTACAACATCCGCATATTGCTTTACATGCCTGATAGCTGTTGTTTTATCAATTGATATAATCCTTCAGTTTTTTTGAATTACTTCTTTACATCTTTCATTACTTAAAGACAGCATTAGCCGCTTCGGTTTCTTTTATTCCTTCTTCAAATCCCGCAAATATTCCACCAAGGAATGCACCAACGTGGAAGGATTGTCGGTACCGGAAGTTTGATGGTATTGTTCGACACGGCGGGCATTTGTAATGGCGTTATCCAGCTTATCTTGTATTTTGTTAAAAACATCCTGATCTCCCTTTTGGTATGCAGGAAGGTATTTCTTCAATTCTTCGATAAGCTTGGCACAGATAGAATCACCGGCAGGAACATCAAACGGTTTGGTGGTATATGTAAAATGCAGCAACAGCCAAAACTCGAAACAGGGAACTGAAGGAATAGCGAAAATTTTACTTC
>JAJSZO010000030.1:6458-9115 GCA_030262795.1 Deltaproteobacteria bacterium
TTCGGTAAAATAATTTGGTTCGGTTTTTGCCCCTTCGCAGACAATAAGTATGACATCGTATGAAGCCTTCATTGCCCGTCGGCGACGCAACGATTCAGCCTTTCTCTTCTTTTTCTTATGAAACAGGTTATCGGTACCCATCAAAACCTCAATTTATCCGGAAACGGTAAAGCTCCATATCTGCCATACAAATAGCCTTTTTGCAGGGCTTCACCCTTGCGTGGTTTATAGTCTGATAGCGGATAGAGGCATGTGGCATTTTCCGCATCCTTTTCAACAAACCATACCTGATCCCGGCGCATGAGAGTTTGATCCAGGACAGTAGTGTCATGGGTAGTAAAAACCAACTGGGCGTTGTGTCGATTTGTTTCGGAGTTATGTAACAAATTCAAAAGGAATCGGACAAGGAGAGGATGCAGACTTGCATCCAGTTCATCTACAAAGAGAACAAGCCCATTGCCCAAGACATCCAGCCATGGGCCTGCCAGGACAAAAAGCTTGCGGGTACCGGCGGACTCTTCATCGAATTCAAGAACCACATCTTCCCCTGTATCGGAAGATGGATGCGTAAAAAATAGACTGGTCAGTTTCTTGCCATCAAGCTCTTTGCTGATTTCTTCTTTAACGTTTTGCGGCATTTCGTCGGGTAAACCCTTCGTAGAAAATTCTTTTTTCTTCAAAAAGATATCTGTAATTGATAAATCTGCCGCATTCATAAACTTGAGAATTTTCTTTTTTTTCTCTTCCTCTTCACATTCGTTGGCACTGAATCCTGGAGAGATGTTTTCCCCCTGATCGATAACATGCAACTTATGATCAAACCAGTTGAATACGGGCTTAAGCTGTTCATTGTTCAGTTGAATAGCGGTTGAAAGGAAAAGAGCGTTGCTTCGGGTGGCTTCCTGCCAGACCTTGCGGCGGCCGGTGAACTTAGGACCAAAATACCAGATATTCTTTTGGGCATCGGGATCGAAATTTCGTTCAACCCACTTTTGCGCCCTGCCTTCAGGGTAAACAAACAGCCATTCCCCTGTTACCCTTTCGGAATTTACAGCAAAACCATACTGGTAACGGATACCGTCCTGAATAAACAGGACTTCAAACTCGGAAGATTTCCGGCTGCTTTGCCGGTTAAACAGAAATGGCGCTGCATCAATTTTCTCTCCTTCCTGGCTTTCTTTGGCTGAAGATAAAACAAATCTCTTCATAAAAGCAATGGCCTGAATCAGATTGCTTTTGCCTGCGGCATTTGGGCCGTAAACAACGGATGAGCGAAGAAGGCGTGGTAAATTTGATACAGGTGAGACAAAACTGTTTTCTTCTTGTAATTCGGTAGCGGTGTTTGCCGTTAGTATTAGTGACTGGGTTGTCAGGAAAGATCGATAATTGGTGACGCTAAATTCAATAAGCATGATAAACCCCTTTTAATTAATTTAGCACCCATTATTGCATGAAAAATGCAATAATCAAGATAAAACTGCATAGTATTAATCCGCATCATTCAACTGCAAATGACTTTCTCAAAAATCTATCCAAAACATCCGTCTTTAAACTCCTGATGGCGAAAAATCAGGTGTTTACAAAGCAAAACAGAACGGTATTTCCAAATCTGCATTGCTTTGTAAGGAGTACCAAATATTCAATGATCTCTGGCAATAACAATAGAGGCATTATTTCCGCCGAAAGCCAGGGATGTGGATACGGCAAAACTGCCATTTATTTGTGTTTGCTCTGTAATCGGTTTAACAGCTATATCATCATCCTGTTGAATAAAACCTGCACTGGCAGGTATCCAGCCTTCTCTCAGTGCAGCGGCTGCAAATGCTGCTTCCAGACCTCCTGCGGCGCCAAGAGTATGGCCGGTATAACCTTTTGTTGAAAGAAATTTTATTTCCGGTCCAAAAACTTTTTCAAGCACGATTCCTTCAACCTTATCATTATCATGAGTCGCAGTGCCATGAGCATTTATAAAACATATATCTTGTGGAGTAATTTTTGCATCTGCGAGAGATTTGCGCAATGCTGACTCCAGTCCTGAACCGTCAGGACGAGGAGCTGTGAGATGGTATGCATCTGCCGCTGCTCCATATCCTGCAAGACGCAATACTGATTTTTTATCTCTACTGCGTGAGAATTTTTCTGTTTCAAGGATAAGAATGCCTGCACCTTCCCCTAAATTCAGACCCGTTCGGTCTCTGTCAAAAGGTCTGCATAAAGATTTGCTTAAAATCCCAAGTGCTCCAAAACCACATAAAGGGACTCTGTTCAATTCGTCTGCTCCACCGGCAATTGCTATATCGCATACACCGGTTCTTAGCCATGACAGAGCTGTTCCTATTGCGTCAGCACCGGACGAACAGGCGTTAACTACAGTGACTGATGGTCCGTTTGCTTTTATTGATTTAGCTACAGCTTCGGCAAGATTATCCTTTAGAAAACGGTCAACAGAGGCCATGTCTGCCGCTCCTGTATTCCGGTATGTTTGATAAAAATCAATGTCATTCAACTGGCTTGCCACGCTGGTTCCAAGACATACCCCGGTTTTAATGCCGGAAAAGTCCTTTTGCAGGCCGGCATCATGTAAAGCTTCTTCTATTGCAGACATAGCGAGAGATAGTGTGCGCATTTCATTCTTTTGCTTATTAATTTGTTTACTA
>JAJSZO010000030.1:9215-16931 GCA_030262795.1 Deltaproteobacteria bacterium
TAATTTGTTTACTAGCTTGTTTACTAATCAGGGGACTTTTTACCTCAAAAACCGGATAGGGTAGAGAAGTGTCGAACAAACTAACCGGGCCTGCGTTTCTTTTCATGAGCCTGAATGATTCCAGGTGCTCTGTTATATTTTTTCCGGCAGCAGAGATTCCGCCAATTCCTGTGATGAATATTTTCATTTCTCTTTAACCCTGAATCCATAAACGCTTACATATTTTCATATACATAATTCGCCAGCGTATCAATTGAATAGAATATTTTTTGACCTTCCTTCATATCTTTGATTTCTATACCGAAGTTGCGCTGAAGAAGCACAACAATTTCAACTGCATCAAGAGAATCCAGCCCCAGACCTTCTCCAAACAAAATCTCATCATCTTTAATTTCTTCCGGTTTTATATCTTCTAATGAAAGATTTTCTACCAATAGCTCTTTTAACTTTTTTCGTATTTCAGGCAATTCCATTTCTTTTTGCTCTTCCATATATAGCTCCTTATATTATTTAGTGCCTGAACGAAAACTGCTAATTTTCCCAATTTCTGCGTCAGGTTTAAATTTTAATCCTCAAAATACGCCATGTATTCCTGCTTGCCCCGTAGGTTCAGAAAATCGTACTGGGGCGGTTAAAATTTAATCCTTCCTTGAACTTGAAAAAATTTGCTAGTTTTCGTTCGGGTACTATTCACTCCAGACGTCATGAAACAGGAAACATTGGTATGGATATTTTTTAACAAATGCTTCAATTATTTCTACGTAATTCTGAACCCACTGATGGAGTTGTTGGCGCTTATTATATTTTCCATCATAGCGTGGATATATTATATTGGATACATCAACAATATACTTACAGGCTGAAACTTTATTTGACAGCAAAACCACTACAGGAGATTCAACTGCGGCGGCAACGGCAAAACCGCTGAAAGGGAACCATGCTTTTTTATCTAAAAATGAAACTTCAACGGATTTAGCCCCGTATGTTCTGTCTCCCATGATAGATACAATATGGCCTTTTTTCAAAACATCCATTATTTCTACTATACCACCAAGATATTGATCCGGAGAAATAATTTTTATATTATCCTGTTCTCTATCAATATTCAGCGAGCTTTGTACTGCCTTATTGTCTTCAGAGCGCATAAGAAGATATACTGTTCTTCCTGCTTTTTTTAAGGCAGTTAAGGCGATTTGCCAGCTACCCACATGTGATGTTAACAAGATTATTCCTTGTTTATTATTTTGAAGCAGGGCTATCAATTCATTATATCCATTAAGTTGAATATCAAATCTTGTATGCCCGGAAACAGACGCATATCTGTCAATAAGCTGCTTCCCCTGACTAATAAACAGACGATAAACATGCAATAGCCTTATTAAATAGCTGCAATTCGGAAATCTTTTATTTATATATGACATGGCAGCAGAAACCGCAGGCCGATCAAAAACCAAATAATAAAGGCATACGATATACAAAAAACCATATGTTTTGCGTAGCCCGAATAATTTCAGGAGAGCTTTAAAAAACCAGAAGCCGAATTTGTTTCCTCTTTTCCGGATATTTATATTTTGTGACTGTTTATTCGGCTTCATAATTACTAATTCTCTTGCGAAACATTTGCGCAGTACTAAATACAATTATACCTGTTAATAATGCTGCTATCGGTGCAACAATCAAGGAACCAAGCAACCACTCTATAAGTCTTGCCGGAAGCTGGCCGAAAACTGTATTCAGGTTAATATCTGTCAGCCATTGGCCGTTTCGCATATAATAACCAAGCTCAATGCAAATTAGTGGAACAAAAGGAGGCATGCATAAGTGTTGTATATTCAGCGCCATTATTTTATTCAGATGCAGGCGCGTTGCAACATAGGCAATTACTAAGGTATGTATTGATATAAGAGGCAATACTGCAAAAAAGGTCCCAACTGCGGCTGACATGGCCAATCCGCCGGGGCTTGCATTTTCTTTCAGCAATTTTTTTAACAATTTTACAGGATGACGCATTAAACTGAAGTCAACCTGCTTTCTATGGGCTGCAACAAGTTTTCGATGCGGAAACGGTAAAAGGTGTCTTCCAACCAGCCTGGTATGCATACACGAAATACGGAAATTATCTACAAATGGTCTAAAACTCGAAATTCGCATATGAGGTTCGGGATACCAGACGTCAATTTCAACAGTTTTTAAATACAGCCCGGCCCAAACCGCTCTGGCCAGAACTTCAGCCTCAAAATCGTAATGTGAACCTTTCATATTCAACTGTAAAAGATGTGTTGCAGGGTAAGCTCGAAATCCACTCTGGCAATCATCAATGGATACACCTGTTTCTACTTTGAGCCAGAAATTTGCGAATTTTCTTCCAAATCGGCTTGAATTTGGAATGTTTTTTCCATTAAATTTTCTACACCCGATAATTACGGATGTTTCATCATCCTGAAGCAAAGGTATGAATTTTTTTAAATCCCGGGGATAATGCTGGCCATCTGCATCAATGGTAATCATAAAACGACCGCCATTGGCTTTAACATGCCTTAAAGCAGTGAGAATAGCCTGTCCCTTTCCTTTGTTTTTATTATGCGTCAGCACCTCAATATCGCTACCGGAAAATAATGCTGAAATATCCGTATCAGTACTGGCATCATCAACAACAACCACTTTTTGCAAATATGAACGGCAACCCAAAACAACATCTTTAACAGTATCCTTATTATTAAATACCGGAATAACGCACCAGATATGTTCAGTTGAGAATGAGTTGTTCTGTTTCATATTGCTTTCTTGTTTGCCGTTTTATCATCCTCTGGGATAAGCATATCCCACAAGGATCCGGAGTACCCAAGTTTATGAAGAAATTGTAAGCTTCTATCCAGAACATCAGGCGGGAAAATACAATGCCTTATGCCTTTAAAAGCATTATTTAATGTATTTTCAAGCCACTCTTTATCTATTCCAGGCGCAATATAATATACCGGCTCAAGTAATTCCCGGTCAGGCGAAATAATGCCTTGCTTAATTGCAGTCCTGGCAAGAGCGGTATCAGGAAGAATACGTATACCCATAAAAATAAATGAAACGGTTTTTTTCAGGTTTATTATATTATGTATTCCTTCTATAACAGTTTCTCGTGTTTCACCCGGGCAGCCAAACATGTAATAATGCGCTGTAGCGACACCGTTGCGGATAAAAAGGTCGTTACATTTGATAATATCATTGAATCGAAATGATTTGCCCAGTTTTTTCAGTGTGATGTTTGATGCAGCATCAGCTCCAATTTCCGCAGCTTTAAGGCCGGTTTGTTTCATGAGCTTTACATGTTCGTCATCAAGGCCTTCGGGCTTGAAAAAGGCTGTCCATGGAATAAATATGCCGCGCCTTTTCATCTCATTGACCACATCAAGATAGCGGCCATTGTCATCATTAAATACGGAATCGGTAAAGAATATATATTTGACCTTGTGTTCATTCATAAGGGTATGAATATCATTAACAACCTCTATGGGGTTCCTGCAGCGAATACTTGAACCTTCAAGAACAGGATAAGAACAATACACGCATTTATGAGTACAGCCGCGTTTTGTCTGGACAGAAGCTATATTGCCGCTTTTCAGATAAAATTTCATAATGCCGGAATCATAAAATGCAGAAGGGATTTCATTCCCGCTCAGCTTTAATGAGGTTTTGATACACCTGTGCTCCGGATATTTTCCCTGCCTGGCATTATTAACAAACTCAACCATTAATTCTTCGCCTTCTCCTACAATTCCGTAGTCAGCGCCAACTTCTCGCAGAATTATCTCCGGCATAATAGAAAACCCTGAACCACCCATAACAACTTTGGCATTTGTTGTTTGCCGAATTTTCTTTATTATATTTTCTGCTGCATCAATATATCTCTGTTCATTTAGTAGATTGACGTTATCAATATTTCGTATTGATATGCCGATAATTTTCGGATTGATTTGTTTAATCTCATTTCCAAGCTTATCCAATGAGCAGTTATTTTGAAGGAAATCAAATTGGTATACATCATAACCTGCATTTTTCAGTGCTGAGGCAACCATACTTAACCCAAGTGGATATGTAGGATAAGGAGTGCTTGCGATATTGGAAGAAATTAAAAGGATTTTCATATTTCTCTATCCTTTTTGCCGGGTACCGGCCATAAGCGATTTGAACTCAGGCTGATATTTTTATATGTTCCGTCATTTTTTTCTTTTTCAATAACTTCAAGATACAGTTTCGCCATTTTTATTTCTTTACAGCAATCAGAATAGAATGCTTCCCATGCGTATTCATACATTTTTTGCAGTGAGTCCACGCTCATTTTTTTTGGTTTAAAAACAACTTCACCAGCAGTATAATGTTCCCAGTTATTATGAATTATTCTGTTCTCCTTCTCCAATTGTTTTCTGACAGGAGAATGGGGAAAAGGCGTAAGAATAGTAAACTCTGCAAGATCCAGATCTATTTCCAGCAAAAAATCCACCAGTCGTTTAATATAATCTTCGTCATGATCATCTAATCCCAGAAGAATAGTGCCCTCAACTCCAATGCCGCGTTCTTTTAACCGCTTTATCTTGTTGCGGATATGATCAGAAGTGTCCACAATAGCCTGATATACATACCAGCATCCGGCCTCTACAGCGAGATCAAGTATTTCATCATCATCTTTTATCGGATGAGATATCCATTTTTTTTTAAGAGGCGCAATAGATTTAAACAAGAGCTTTTCCCATTCATCGTTTTGA
Organism: Deltaproteobacteria bacterium; assembly: GCA_030262795.1. Lineage (GTDB taxonomy): Bacteria > Desulfobacterota > Desulfobacteria > Desulfobacterales > ETH-SRB1 > B13-G4. The sequence continues at coordinate 13,970 of JAJSZO010000030.1, forward strand.
GCCAGGGAATTATCAACAAAAAACAGACGATTGTTATTAATACTTTCCAGTTCTTTTATTACTGCTTTAATAGGACGCGGTCTGAACTTTCGTCCTCCAAGAAATGGGGTGCAGCAGGGAAAGCAGTTAAAACGGCATCCACGGGATGCATGAACAAGATCAACCATTTGAACGCCACGAAAGTTATACAGTTCGCGTTTTAAAATACTTCTCCTGGCAGTTCCAACCAATGATATTTCAGGAAAATTTTGATGATAGTTGTAAATCTTTTTTAACTGACCTTTCTTAAAATCTTCAATAACAGCATCAAAACGTCCTTCCGGTTCGCCAATGAACACAGAATCAGCGTGTTGCATGGTTTCTTCTGCATGCAGCATTGTTGCAATCCCGCCGAATATAACCATTTTCCCGTGAGATCTGTACCAGTCAGAAATTTCCCATGCACGTGGTATCTGGCAGGTCAGCAGAACTGAAATGGCAATTAAATCAGCTTGTTCATATAAGTCGAGTTTTTCTACGTTTTCATCGCAAAAAGAAATTTCAACATCATCTTCTATTGTCGCAGCAAAAACAACCGGGCCGTGAGGCGGCAAATTAAATTCAGGCTGATTTTTTAATTTTGGCCATTTCGGGTATATTAGCTTAATTTTCACATAGCACCTTTTCTTTGTAACATTATTACTATTTCATCAAAATCAGATATTTTTTTAATAGTATCAATTATGTCTTCAAGGGACAGCGTTTTCATAGTTGAAGTATTATCTTGTTTGCCAAGAACAAAGCAGACAGATTTTTCTTCACTTGCCTCAACTGCAATCATTTTTGATGTTTCTCTACGAAGGATCATTTTGCCGGCATAATGCAGCATTGATGGTATTTGATTATGCTGGAATTTAATATATAGCAGAGGCCCCTGGAATCCAAAATAAATTGCGGGTTCAGCCATAGGAGTTGAGGGCAGGGTATAGATAAAAAGATTTCCTCTTGCGATTGTGCGACCACATGACACATAGTCCTTAAAATAAGCCAGGTTAGACTCAAAGCATCCATTATTGTTTGTGCCGAGAATTCCAATGTCATGTTTCATATGCTCAGAATAAGTTATCCCGGCATCATTCAGGGCAAGGGCTATGGAGCAGCAAGTCATCTTTGAAGCAGCATCAAATCTCCCAAAATTTTTAATCGCATATTTTAACACTGATTCATGCTGTAAATGAGAATGTAACGATTTTAAATCATTATAATTACCTTGCAGCTTTTTTATAATACTGCCGTATTCGGTTTTTGTAATCCAGCCTATTCCTTTAATGACAATCATAATTCAGGGTTTAGGGTTCAGGGTTTAGGGTTAATATTTTTTTAGCACTACAGCACAGTTCACTCCACCAAATCCGGAGTTTGTCGAAATTGTTACCGAACCATTGACCGTTAAAGGCTCAGAAGAAACCCATCCTGAAGCTTCATTATCAATATTACACAGGTTCACGGTAGGCGGAACAATTTTTTTATTTAATGACTCAAATGCTATGATTATTTCCAAGAGGCCGGCTGCTCCCAGAGTATGACCAGTTCCACCTTTGATAGAATATACAGGGACTTTATGGTTTCCAAAAACAGTTTTCAATGCTTTAATTTCCATAGAATCGTTATATATGGTTCCTGTACCATGGGCCGAAAAGCAGCCGATATCTTTTTCTGAGACATCCGCGGATTTAAGCGCTTTGCGTATAGCCATGGCAAGTCCGCTTCCATCCCGTGATGGGCCTGTCATATGATTCGCGTCATTTGTTAATCCCCATCCCGCGATTTCTCCAATTACAGATCTGTTTTCTCTTGATGCCCTTAATTCGCTCATCAATAATAAAAATCCGGATGCTTCACCAAGGCTCAATCCGTTTCTGTCTCTGTCAAAGGGTTTGGCCATATCTTTATCAAGAGCCATTAACGAAGAAAATCCCGCAAAAACGAATTCGCTTACACTATCACAGGCAACAACTATCACACAGTCGTTTTCACCGCTGATAATCATTCCGGCAGCATGAGCCACTGCAATACTTGATGAGGCGCATGCTGCGGAAACAACAATGCCTAAGCTGCCGAGTCCGCACAAAAGCAATATTTTTTCAAGCAATTTATCGGGGCGGCTGCTTGCAGCATCAGTAGTCTCATTCAGAACATGTCTTTCAAGTTTATCAATTTCACCAGTCGTGGTCGCCAAAATTAGAAATGTATCTTCAGGAATTGAAGAAATATTTTTTTGCAGCAATGGTTTTAGCATTTTTATGACGATTGACTTATCCTGTCCGTACGTCAGGCCGGGAACAACAGCAGCATTTTGCGTAAGAAAAAACTCTGTGGGGAATCTGTCAAGGTGCCCTATTGCTGTTTTCTTTGATAACAATCCATTCCAGCAGGAATCTATCCCCCAGCCATAAGGAGTTACAATATCACATGCAACGACAACCGCTTTTGTTCCTGTCATGAAAATTCTCCGGAGTTCCATCTCAGACGACATTTTTCCAGAATTTTTGGAGAGGCGATCAGCACATCGCCGCTAATTTCGTCAATAAGCATCTGTACGATATAACCGGAGGCAGCTATATCACCGCCTTCTTTAATCAGCGAATATTCAGTATTTAGCCTTGCGCCTTCATTCCATATTATTGATGCCTTTATGGTAAACTCTTCATCCAAAAAAAGAGGTTTAAAATGGTCTATGTGGAGCTGTACAATCGGTGCCCTCAGTTGAGCTTCATAAAAATCTTTATACGAAAGACCGTAACGTCTTCCGAGTTCAGCAGACCCTTCTTCAAAATATTCGGGATATCTGCCATGCCAGACTATACCCATTACATCTGCTTCACTGAATTTTACCCGCCGTTTAATACAAACTGTCAGAGGTTCCGGCATTCCTGCAATGCTTTTAAAATAGGCGTCCTTTTTACGTCGCATATTCATTTAT
>JAJSZO010000031.1 GCA_030262795.1 Deltaproteobacteria bacterium
GACTTTGTGTTTGGTGAGTGCGTAGTGCTTGGATTCGTCCACCTTGGCTTCACGCTCTTCTGGCGAAAGATCTGTCGAGGGCAGTACGCTCTTATTTTTTTCGTCATCCGTCAAACCAAGCAGCTCCTCCATGAATGCGCGCCAGTCCGATACATCGTTGCGGATCTGCTTTTCTTCTGTCAAACGAGTCTCCTCAGGAGTTTGTTTGATGTGTTTGATGTGCATCCACTCGTGGAGAAGGATGGCTGCCGCATCGAAATTGTTGTAGATTTTCTTAATGTAGATCTTCCGATTCGTTTTGTCGGCGTAGCCGTTGAAGGTTGGTTCTTCGAGATCGTTCTCGACAATTGATTTTAACTCTGTTGACTTGGTGTTATCCATATCTAAAATCATATCTATGGTCTTTTCCACCGACATATCCATGATCTCTTTCACCGACAGAGGATTCTTCGGGCAGACGATAAATGTCAATTCGGTCGCTTGGATATCATCGCATACCATCACTGTGACATCGGTTTCCAACGAGCTAAGCACCTCCTTACCTTTGTCGGTCATATTCAACATTTCCTTGACACCGTCGACGCTCCAAGGAGCTTGCAATGCCACCTCCTTGGTCGCCTTCTCTTCTTCTTTTTTTTCCTCTTCTTTTGGTTGCTCCTTCTGTTGAGGTACAAAATCAACATATCGCCAGTCGATGTATCCTGTTTTTGTTTCTCCGTTGATTGTCCGCAGCACCTTTAACCAATTCATGGGTGTTTTGCCAACCACAGTGACAGAATCTTCAAGATTAAAATCAGGCCTGATGTAGTCTTTATTGCCTTGCGCTGGCCTTGGCTGATGGTGGAACCCTGTGCCTTCAGTATTGATCCGGCCGGTAAAAGGAAAGTCAGTGATTTGAAGTACATATCGGTCATCTTCCTTCCGCTGAATTTTACTGGAAGCTCCCTGTTGCACCACATGTGTCAACTCATGCCCTATCAGTTTTTTGCCTTCTGTTGTTTCGGGCGCATACTCCCCGGCGCCGAAGACGATATCTTGACCTGTTGTATAAGCGCGAGCACTAATTGTTCTTGCAGAGTCCGCTGCTTGCGGGCCTGCATGCACCCGCACTCTACTAAACTCCATGCCAAACCGCGGCTCGAAAAACCGACGTGTGGTTTCCCGCAAGGGCTGCCCGCCGCCACGCAAGACATTAATATTGGTGGCCATTTTTGAGATCACCGCCGGTGTGTTACCAGGCTGTCCTTTCGCCTGAATGTTTTCGTCTATTTCTTTCCCAAGCGCGGGCAGTAGCTGTGGCTCAGGCATCCGCATCACCTGTTCGGAGACGCGGTCTGCTTCCTTCTCGTAGATGTCTCCGGGGGGACCTACCGTTAGCTTTGCCTGGACGTTTGATGGCGACTCAGGATGTAGCGGTATTTGGCTAAAATAGTGCATGAAGCGAGGTGAGACCGTACTGGCCAAACCTACGTCGAGTTCTTCAGCATTAGTCTGCAACATTCGCTGCATCGCTTGATTTCCAATCGCGCGCTGCAAGTGAAGGATTGAGTTCACCTCACGGCTTTGCCCAAAGTGTGCCCGACTGGGTATCGTAGACTTGGCAGACGTAGTCTGCTGAGATGACTTCTGTTTCTGTGCAAAAGTGCGCATGATTAATGTCCTCCCGTTCGGTTTTCTGCTGCGACGAACTCATCTGCAGCCAGGGCAACAAGGACTTCCAGTTTTGCACGGCCGCCCCGCCCTATTGGGTTTCTATTCATCGTACTTGTAAATATGGTACCAGTCGACTTCATTTTTCAAATTGGAGAGTAGGCGTTCAATAACCACACAGAGGTTAATCACATTGAGTTCACACTCCCAATTTTTGTTCCCTTTCACACCTTGGCTACCAACTTAAGCCGGGACACTTTGTAAATTCAATAAGTTATTTGAGGATGATTTTCTACCCATTCTTGCCAGAGGTAAGTCACCCATCTGGTTTACTATCCATTCAAACAGGTCTGGAAAGTCTCTCTCAAATAATTGTTCCGATGCTGTTGTTCCATCGGGTCTTGTTAGGCCAAAATATCCGTGGACTCACGCCAGGCATCTATAATTTTCTTTTGTACTTTTTCGTCCACAGCAATCTGGACAGGATGAGGGAGCAACTTGTGCCTCATGTAGCCTAAAGCGATTCCCGAGTCAATTATAGTGGTGGACATCATAGATGGGTCAAAGATTATTCAGCGATTCCCGATGACCATATAACCCATTGATAATAAAAGAAATTTAAAAACCGTTTTCGTAAACAAAAATCGTTAAAAATCAGACGGTTACATGATTTAACACAAATCACAAGCTCCATTTTAAGCTAACCTTTTGAATTTACAACAAAAAAGTTTACGAAAGGTGTGATTCAAAAACGTTGTTAAATCAATAGGTTATCATGCCGTCGGGAATCGCTGAAGATTATTCTAATTCTTCACAATAATTTGCATCAATTGCTTGAGACTCAAGGTCTTCCATTTGATCTATAGGGGGTACAGACAAAGAAAAAACGTATCCTATTCAAATTCCGTGGTAATGGGCAGTCTGTCGAAATATAACTATGTGTAAATAAAGTCTTTTTGTAAATTGAAAATGAATTTTACCATAGTTTTTGAATAGGATACGAAAAAACTGATTTTTTACTACTAATTCAGAGAAGTTACATTTCTTGACCCATCTATGATGTCCACCACTATAGTATATTTCTATCTCTGGTTTTTACAAAACAGCAAAGTCCCCTTACGCCCAAAGATTCAGCTCCTATGATTTCTATGTGCATGAACAATCTCGGAAAATTGTGGAGTTAAATTTTTTCCCTTAGGGTTTGCGCAAAAATAACAAGCACTTCAAGCTTTTTCATGTCACGAGCGTAGTACGCTCTCCAAAGGGGATGTTCGATTGGTGAACATTTGAAATACCGGATTTCCGTAAAGGGGAGACCCGTTGCTTGCTTTGCATAGTCATCCGCTCCTCGCCACATTGGTGCCCGTGACAGATACATCGGCTGGAACAAACAGACCCATGAACAAAATCTCCACTACATTACCTATAACAGTAGATTCCTCATTCTTCAATGTGTAAAAATTCCTCATCTGGCATCCCATTTTTTCTGGGGATGATGGCTCGAAGAATATCAAACGACTGGAAATCGGCTTCTAATCATTCACTCTTTTTCCTTGAACGTGGACGAATTAACTTACACAAGGAGGCGCATAGATTTGGGTAAAATTTGTTCGATGGCTTTGAAAAAAATCAGTTTTTCTCACTCCTTGGGCGGTTTTGGAAAGGATTTTTTACGAGTTTATCAACGTCGAGTATCAAAACTGCGCAAATTGAATTTATTGTTTGACATATTCATTAGATTCATATATAAATAAAAAATATAATTTCATTTTTATCTCTGCAACCCACTGAATCAATAGAGACCTTCGAAAAACGTTCAATTTTGCCTGCTCTGCCCCGTAGTTTGGAACTATCATACTGGGGTTAAATTTGTTTTTTTTTATGAGTTCATGAAATTCATAGAACAGCGAGGCGTTAATGAACTATGAATCTGAAGCCTTTTGGAATAACACAAAGGTTGAGGGACGATACCCCAACTACTTCAAGGTCTGCTCCAACTACTTCGAGTTCCCACTTGATGTCGTCCAACTTTATCCTGAAAACAAACACGCACAGCTTCACACCCTGATCGTCACCAGCCCCTACACATGCAAATGCCCTGTTAGAAACCATTCAGAAAGATCCATTGAGCAGTATGAAGAGAGCTTCGGGATTATCTATAGACTTTCAGATAAAGAATTTCACTGCGTTATCAGTCGTCGACGTATAACTAATACGCCTTCCTCCTTCTATCCTTGTGAAATTAATTATCTGAAAGTCTATATGAGGATGTGAGGAAGGGAACCGGCATCAAGCGTCATAACAATAGGTTATAGCATTTTGTGAAGGAAGTCCAGATTGTCTCAATCAGTTTGATTATTTGAAAGGAGGTTTTCAATGCCAGTCACACCACAAGTAAGTTATCCTGGAGTGTATATCCAGGAAGTCCCAAGTGGGGTCAGAACCATTGTTGGTGTCAGCACTTCGATTGCTGTCTTTATTGGTCGTGCCAGGCAGGGGCAGATGAATGAACCAATGCTTTGTCTGAATTGCAGTGACTTTGAAAGGGTCTTCTCATCGGAATATGCAGGCAGTGATATGGTTCGTGCAGTCCGACTATTTTTTCAAAACGGCGGAACTCAATGCTATGCCATGCGAATTGCAGACGGAGCCACTCAATCGCAAGTCACTTTGAAAAATGAGGACAATACTGATGTCTTGACAGTAACAGCTAAATCAGCGGGTTTAGTGGGAGATGAAATCCGTTTAGCTGTTACGTATAATGGACAACATCCTGAATCAACCTTTAACATGGAAATCTTTCGATGGGGAACAAATAGCACGGGAGGGCTTGTAAAGCAGGATGTTGAAAATTGGCAGAACCTAAGTATGTACCCCAATAATGCCCGTTATGTCGAGGATTTTATCAATCAGAACTCTAAACTGGTGGAAATTTCTGACCAGGGCGTGGCAGCAGCGGCAGAAGGATATTCGCAATCCGGTCGTGCGGTTCCAAGCAGCACAGATACTATATTCCACGATCAATGGAGAAACCTTATAGGAACCAATGCCGGTACGAATCGTTTTCATATTAGTGTTGATGGGGGAAGTTCTGTTGATGCGGATCTGTCAGCAATCGATTTTGACGTTGCTCCTCTTGACACCACAAGCCTTGCCTCATCTATTGAGAACGAAATTAATAATGTTTTACCATCAGGATCAACAATTACCGTAAGTTTTGAAACAGGACCATCTGGTCCTGTGGGAGAAGACAACGAACATACTGTTATGTTGCGAATCTCCTCTGATAATGGCGATGTCAGGATAGATCCCGCAGCAACCAATGATTTGGCAGGGCCGCTTATGTTAGGAACAGCCCAGGGCGGAATCGAAGTCTCACGTTATGCCCAGACTCGTCCAGCACCCACTGGCGTGGTGTTCAATATTAACAACCTTGTTGCTTTTGCGCAACAAGAACAGACGGCATTCAAAATTTTCACGATTAATACAACAGCTATTGATCTTACAAACACCCTGGAAACAACCGGCGTTGCAGCAGACAGGATGTATCAGGATGGTTATTCTCCCAGTGTAACAGGAAACAGTGATGGTGTACGGGAGAAATTGTCTATTATTGCCAATGCCGTTAACGCCCAAAAAGACTCTGATCCTGCATTTAAATGGTCGGCAGAGGTGTGGGGTTCGCGGCTGGCTCTAATACCGGGAGAAGAAGGCGACAACAGCCAGGGGAACGTTGTTACCAGTGATGGTGATGGTGTTGATATAGGGCCTGGCGATCTTGATCTGTTCACTCAAAACGTTCGTTATTACAGCCTGGGACCTTCCGGGCAGGGTTCTTTTCAAACTCCGGCCGGAGCTCCCGCATCAGACGGCAATGCGCCTACATTGAGTAATTACCAAAGTGCTTTCCTGACGTTGGATAAGGAGGTTGATCTTTTTAACTTGATGATCCTTCCTGCTGATGAAGACCATAGCCAAAGCACCACAGCAAGCTTATGGGGGCCTGCAAGCATATTTTGCCAAAAGCGGCGCGCATTCCTGCTTATGGACGCTCCTTCCTCATGGGTTACTGTGCAGGAAGCGACGCATACGGCTACAGGGGTAAACAGCCTGCGTGTGGGTCTGGTAAAGGATCACAGCGCAATCTTCTATCCTCGCATTACCATAAGAGAGAATGGTCTGAATAAAAACGTCGGTCCCAGTGGCGCTGTGGCAGGCTTGATGGCGAGGATTGATGGAAGCCGGGGCGTATGGAAAGCAGCGGCGGGAACTGAAGCAGACCTTCGCGGCATTGTGGGACTGGAGTATAAATTTTCCGATGACGAGAATGGGGTGCTGAACAAACGTGCCGTGAATACCTTACGTATCTTCCCAAATGGTATTGTCAGTTGGGGAGCACGCACAATGGACGGTGATGACGATTTTGGCAGCGAATATAAATATATCCCGGTTCGCCGTCTTGCCTTGTATATGGAAGAAAGCCTGTATCGCGGCCTCAAGTGGGTAGTGTTCGAGCCCAACGATGAACCGCTTTGGAGTCAGATTCGACTTAATGTCGGCTCTTTTATGCATAATCTTTTCCGACAAGGGGCATTTCAGGGTGTGAAATCTAAAGACGCTTACTTTGTTAAGTGCGACAGTGAAACAACCACTCAAAATGATATTAATCTCGGCATGGTAAATATATGGGTAGGGTTTGCTCCACTTAAACCGGCAGAGTTTGTAATACTCTATCTACAGCAGATGGCCGGACAAATTGAAGTTTAAAGGAGAATTTCATGGCACAATTCAGCGTAAATACACACCGGTTTGATCCATACAAAAATTTTAAGTTCAGGATTAAGTGGGACGGCAAATATGTGGCCGGAGTCAGTAAAATCACCCCACTGAAGCAGTCGACGGAACCTGTTACCCATCGTGAAGGAGGCGATCCAAGCACTTCACGTGTCTCGCCAAGTGCATGGAAATTCGAACCCGTCACACTCGAACGCGGTGTTACTCATGATCCGGATTTTGAGGCATGGGCCAAGCTTATCTTTAACACCGATGGTGATGCTGCAATCTCATTAAAGAATTTCAGGAAAGATATCATTATTGAACTTCTGAATGAGCAAGGCACTGTTGCAAAAGCTTATAAAGTTTATCGCTGTTGGGTCTCAGAGTTTCAAGCTCTTCCTGAACTCGACTCTAATGCAAACGCAATCGCTATAGAAACGTTAGTCCTGCAGAATGAGGGATGGGAAAGAGATACTGATGTCCCTGAACCTGCTGAAACCTGATGTTCCGGCGAGTAATTTTCAAGGATGAAGTAAGGAACGTGGACGAATTAACTTCCCCAAGTAGGCGCACAGATTTGGGTCGAATTTGCCCAAGCTCAAATTCAGCCTCAGATCACAAAAGTTGATGGAATAGCGAGCTATTGCAAGATTTTTGGGATTTGAGCCTGGATTTGAGCTTGGGCAAAGGCGGCCTGAAGCTGTGATGCATAGTTGCGGAAGTTATTTCGTACACGTTCCTAATACAGCAAACATTAAAAGATGTCACTTGAGCAAATACCCTTAAACTTTGTTGATGGCAGTTCATGGGCATGTGTACGGGAGATAGTCGGGTTTGATGAGCAATCTGTAAATGGCACGGGGATATTGTCTGCGATCAGATTGCTTGACCGCCTTCTTGTTAACGCGCCAGGCACTACTGTTGGCCCTGGGTATGCCGTTAATTTGACGTCAGCAGACAGAGATCGCCTTTTAACTGCAATCTATATTCAGATATATGGTTCACGTGTAGAAAGCACTGTTAATTGTGAAAACTGTAAAAAGCCATTTGATATAGATTTTTCCCTTGAACAATTGCTTGATTCTTTCAATTCAGGAGAAGTAAGTGCGATTCAAATAGAAAAAAAGCAGGGAGGATTATTCAAGCTGCCGAATGGATGTTGTTTCCGTCTGCCTAAAGGGGAAGATGAATGCGCGGTTTTGGGAATGACACCTGAAGATGCGGAAAAAGAATTACTGAAACGTTGTGTTTTGAAAGGTGATCCAACAGGAGAAAAAGAGTCATTACAGGATATTATGCAAGAGTTGGCGCCTTTGGTGGATTTGAATATGGATGCTCATTGTCCCGAATGTAACGAGCATCAATTGATTCATTTTGACATTCAGCATTTCTTACTATCTTCACTGAAACAGGAACAACGGCAGCTTGCTTATGAAGTCCACAGATTGGCTGGAGCATATGGCTGGAGTTTAAATGAAATTCTTGAACTCCCAAGAAGTATACGGCGAACATATGTAAATCTTGTAGAGTCAGAACTTGGTTTGTAGATAGGAAATACTATGAGAAATTATTTGTCACAAATAGTATCCCGCGCCGCTGGAATAACTGAAGCGGCTGCAATCAAGCCAAACATACAATCCTGGCCTGTCAAAAAAAATGCTGAAAACAGATTAAATCCTTTTGAAGAAGGAGGCGATTTTACAGAACCGGCAATGCTGACAAGTCCTATTGATTCAACCACGTTTCCCTTTAAAAAAACAATGCCCTTTAAAAAAGAGCAATATCCTAAAAATGACTTTCCAGCTATTAATAAAAATGATCATGCACTGGAAAAATCAGATGCCCCAAAATCCGATAGAATATTTCCTGTACGACAAAAGAATCTTACATCAATTTCGCCAGAGAGGAATGTTTCACTAACACCGTCTAAAATAAAATCAAATGCTTTAAGAACTGAAAAACCGCTGACTGAAAAACCTCTTGAAGTTAAAGAACAGGTTATTGAAAAAAGTGAAAAAATCATAGAAAAAATTCATACCTCCGAAATCATGGAATTGGTAAAACCTCTTTCTATTGAACCTGATAACAAACATGAAAAAAACCCTGCTTTAAAGGAAACGACTTCAAAAAAGAAAGAGAAAATCCGGGAACCATACCAATCGTCAGATAAACCAATACAGCCAACAATCTTAATAAAAAAAGAAGTCAAACCAGCTAGATTGGAATCAAAAAATAACATAAAACCACATAAAAAAAATGACCAAATGGTATCGGAAATACGCCCAAAAGCGCCCCTGAATAAACATCCGTCATTTGTTTTTGAAAAAAAACAAAAAGAGAAGCGTCTGATTATCGGCAATTTAAAAGTTGAAGTCGTGCAAACACCAAAAGAAAAAAATAAGCAAATACAATTACCAAAAAAAGAGCGCTCTACTTCTTCGAAATTACAACAAAAGCGATCCGGAACACTTTCCGGTCTCAAAGTAAAATTTGGTATGGGACAAATATAATTATGGCATTACTAGATTTGTCATCGGTAACTAAAGCACTTGCAAATTTACTTAAATATTATTTTATGGCTTCGGACATATGGTCCACAATGGGCACAAGCCCTACAATTTCGCCACAGCCTCCGGATGAATTAAATATTGATGCAGTAGGACTTTATCTTTATCATATATCAGAGGATAACCAGTACAAAAATTTGCCGGCTCCTGGGAATGATATACCACCTGTTCGTTTCGTTCCTATGGGATTAAATCTTTTTTATCAGTTAACGGCGCATAGTACTGAAGATGAAACAGGCACTTATAAAGAGCAAAAAATGATGGGAATTGCCATCAAGGCTTTGCATGATTATCCAATAATTGATGATTCTACAGCAATAGTTGATTTATCAGAAACTAATAACACGGTTTTTCCTTCTGATCTACAAGGTAATGATAACCGACTCCGAATTGTATTACAGCCGATTGCACATAATGAAGCAATGAATTATTGGTCAGCCGGTAACAAACCTCCTCGTCTTGCCGCTTATTATCAAGTATCCGTGGTGGTGCTGGAACCGGAGAAAATACAATCTCGCAGTAGCCGTGTACTAACGTATGGCGTGCAGACATTTGTTGAGGGAGCACCTCGAATTGATAGCAGTAAAAATACCCTGTCTTTCATAATACCAGGTGAAGCAGATCCGCGAGAAGTAGAACTACGACCGGCTCAAGCGCCACCAGCAAAAACACCCCTGCCGGACCCTCTGCCAATAGATCACAAAATTTCTTTTATTGGCTCCGGACTCAAAGTCGGAACTACCACACTCTTGCTTAAAAATGAACGTTGGGATGATCCTCAAGAAGTTGATTCAACCTGGTGGCAAATAGTTGTTACTAAAGATGGTTTGAATGCCGTTATTAGAGAAACACTGAGCGCAGGTGGTACAGCAGTGCTCCCCGGTATATATTCAGCCGTTGCAAAAGTTATTAAGCAAATTGTACTTCCAAATGGAACGGGACGCGATATCGAACATTTATCCAATCAATGTCCCTTTGCTATTTCGCCGCGTATTGACAGTATCGGTGCGTTAGACGCAAATAATGTTTCTATAATTACGGGCTACACTTTCCAACATACGGATATTTCTCCTGAGGCTGTTTTAGCATATTTCGGAAACGCTAAATTAGAGTCAAAAACAATGGGAGCATTAAACCCGGGTGAATTTAAAGTAACAGGCCCTTTAACATTAGAAGTGCGTTTGCCAAATGTTGATGCCGATGGAAATGCCTTTGAATCAGGCAAATTTTATCCAATACGAGTATTTGTAAATGGTGTTGAGTCTTCACCCGAATGGATCGAATATCCATGATAAGTTATGCGCATGTTCAAAAAGTTATTCAAGATTCAGATAAGCTTAAATCAGAGCCAATATTGGAGTTAGTCCTCCTGCGTATCCGTTTGCGCGCTAAAAGACGTATCGCCTGGCTGAGGAAACTATGGCGGGAAGAGGGTGACTCCGGCGGGCAGTTGGCGGTGACCCATCCGGAAATTGACACATATCTCGAAAACCGTGATTCGCAGGAAGCTGAGTTTGCCTGGTATGCATCCGATGATAATGTCAAACATTTGAACCGGGAACTTGTAGAAATTGAAGCAAAAATAGCTGCTGAGAAGAATTCACGTTTTGCAAAATTATACCAGACTTTTGAGCTAAATCAAGAAGAGGCTGATCTATTTCAACTATGTTTGGCGATAAAACTTGATCCTTCATTGGCTCGTATTTATGCTTACCTGCATGATCATGCAGCCAGAGGATATGCCACTGAAGAATTAGCTTTACGGCTTTTTGGTTATGGTCATAACAGCCTGTTGAAGACAGATTCTTCATTGTTAAGATGGGAATTAATTATTGAAAAGGAGGCAGCACCGGGAGAACCTTACTTACTTAAATGTGATCCTTTTATTGCACAGTGGTTAGTTGGTCATGAAGGCCTGGATGAATCACTCGCAGATATTGCCATGTTTCATCTTCCGCAACCACCGTTAAAAAATTGGCCGGTGAATAACACTACAGATTTTCTCAAGAGGATTTTGAAAAACAAAACTAAACGCGTAAGATTCATTATTGTTGGACCGCCTGGCAGCGGGCGACGAACCCTGGCTGCGATAATTTGTGTCAAATTTAAAATGCGACTACTCACAATTGATTCAGACCTGGCAAAAGATTGGTATCAGGTTTTTGTCCGTGCTCAGCGGCAAGCTTTATTAGATAATTGTGGAATAGCCTGGTATGGCGAGAAAGCATTAAGACAGACCTGGACGCAAGGCATTTTAAATGTTCCCATACAATTTATGATTTGTGAAAAAAACCAAAAACCGACACCGGTTAATGGAATTATCAATTCCTTTATTGAGATGCCTGAACTTCTGATTTCTGAGCAACAAGAACTATTAAAAAGATTCGTCCCCGTTTCTCAAACCTGGGACAAAGAAGAACTGAACAAGCTGGTATCACAACACCGAATGAGTATTGGGGACATTAATGCACTGGCGGAACGCAATGTTCAAATATTAACGGAAGCATCTGATGTGATTCGCGAGTCTGCCCGATACAAATTGGGAGAATTGGCGCAGTTGCTTGAATGTCCTTTTGAATGGGATGATTTGGTGCTGCCAAAATTTTTGTGCGAAGCGCTTGAAGATTTTATTTTTGAAGCCAAAGAGAGAAAGCAGTTCTGGGAACAGGATAATGCGCGCCGGTTATTTCCCCAGGGACGAGGTCTTATCGCACTGTTTAGCGGTCCCCCCGGCACAGGAAAAACAATGGCAGCACAGGTTATTGCGGCCGACCTGGGGCTTGACTTGTTTCGCATTGATCTCTCAGCCGTTGTTAGCAAGTATGTCGGAGAAACATCTCAAAATTTAGAACGTATCCTCTCCCGTGCCGAACATCTGGATATTGTTTTATTATTTGACGAAGCGGATGCACTATTTGGCAAGCGTACTGAAGTGAAGGATGCTCATGACCGGTTTGCAAACACTGATACTAATTATTTACTGCAAGCTATTGAAAATTACCAGGGTATAGCCGTGCTTTCCTCCAACAAAAAGGAAAATATAGACACAGCATTTATCCGCCGTTTACGTTATGTATTGGAATTACCCAAGCCGGATGCCAGACAGCGCAAAATAATCTGGACTAAAGTTACTGGTAAATTAATAAAAAAGGAACACTTGGAAAATCTAAAAGGCAACCTGGAAGTTTTAGCTACTGATGTGGAACTGACTGGTGCCCAAATAAAATTTGCCGTGCTCTCAGCAATGTTTGCTGCTAAACAAAATAATAAACCACTTGCCATGACACATATGCTGCGTGGCTTGGACCGGGAACTGATGAAAGAAGGCCGTACTTTAAGTGGACGTGAACGAGAAAGGCTGCTTAAGCATGACTAAGCCAATGGTTGAAATCGACGAATTGGTTTTGCGGGTAACGGGATATAACGAAAACGAAGGCCGTGTTCTGGGCCAGGAAGTGGCTCGTCGTGTTGCTGCCGGATTTACTGACCAGCAGAGGGATAACCATTTAGAGTCACTTGACTTAAAAGTGAATGTGCCGGTTGGGATATCAAAAAGTGAGATGGCAAAAATAATTTCTGAAGCAATCTTGAAAGGCTTGATTTAATGCAGAAGCAAGCAACTCAAAATAAACAAAATGTTCAACAGAGTATAGTCCGACGCTCTGCGAAATTGAAAGAGTCTGTCCGGATGAACCATCATCCGTATTTGCAGGCACAAGACATTGTTGGCAATCACGGGATATTGGGCCGCTATGTATCAAATGCCATACAAACCAAACTCAACGTTAGTTCTCCAAATGACAAATATGAACAGGAAGCGGATCGGGTGGCGGAGCAGGTGATATGTACATCGGAGACTGCAATGCACCCTCATGCTGAGCAGGAGGGACAAGAAGTAATCCTTAGGACAAATGCGGGTTTTGGCCAGATTTCTGAAGTACGCACGAAGCTGGAAGCACGTATCAACAATAGCAGGAGCAGTGGCCAACCTCTTCCCGCTTCTACCCGTACTTTTTTTGAACCGCGTTTTGGTCATGATTTCAGCAGGGTACGGGTGCATACCGACAGCAATTCTGCTGAAGCAGCAGGAACAATGAATGCGCTGGCTTTTACAGTGGGACGCGATATTACATTTGGATCAGGGGAGTATGCGCCAGGAACAGTTGAGGGAAGGAGGTTGTTGGCGCATGAACTAACCCATGTCATACAAACAAACAATGTCACAAATACTGACAGTTATAACAAAAATTTAGTAATTCACCGCAAGGAAAATGATAATAACGACTCTGAAAAAGCGGGAAACAAAGAAGAAAGCCCTATCCCTGGTGCTGTAAAGGAAGCAGCAAAAGAGTTCGCTAATGATATAATTATTAGCATGGGTGAAACAATTATTGCGAAACATCCGTATGGAAAAGCTTTATTAATAACAAGCAAATTGTCACACGCCTTTGCTGATGGTGTAGCAAAAGAAATTATTAATGCTCGAAAAAAATATGATACAGCACTTGAATCGTATCTTAGCGAGCATGGTCGTAGAAACTTGGATGACTATACTCCGGAAGAGCAGGCAGTTTGGAAGGAGGTCTGGTACAGGCAGTACCATGCTACTCAAGAGCTTTCCAATGTTATCAAAAGTGGAATATCTCAAGCCATCTTGAAATTCGTAGATATTGCATTGCAGGCGATCGTAGATATAACACTTGGAAAAATGTTTGGAAGAAAAATTAAAAAGCTGGCCAAGAAAACAGGTGATTTCTTTGGTGATCTCGTGACCGGCGATTATGTTAAGTCGTGGAATTTTTTTACACAAGTAACAGAAGATAAAATAGAAGCAACTGTTGCTGAATTGATAGAATTCTCCTTTGATGTTTCAAGCGGATATATAAGCGGAATAATGGTAGAGCCACATGCTATAGGAGAAGAGGAAGGTACTGAGGAAATCGGTGAGGGAGTTGCCATGACTATTATTGAGATTAAAGATAATGTTAGAGCAAAGGTTGATGAGTTTAGCAATATTCCCGATATTGAAGAACAATGCTGGAACAAGTATTTAAGTTTTTATAAAGAATACCAGTGGCTTGAAGTGCGTATGCTGGAGTATACCTCAATAGGATGGTCGCAATTTAATGAACGTGAGCAGAAGGGAGCAGAAATAATAAATAATTAAGTGTGCACAGAATGTTCTTGATAAACTGATTGTGCTAATAAACTCCATGTCTAAATATTCGATCACCGAGGGACTCTTGGAAGAGGAAAAAGAGGCTCTTAATAACTTTAAGGAGTCACTAACAACAAAGCTACCGACACCTAAACGTATGGAGCGATTGTTAGGAGATGGTTAGAAAGACTGAGTTTCAGAAGAAAGGGAATTGAGGTAGATACGTGATAAAAAACGAATAACGACTGATTGTATGGAAACAATTTTCACAATCTAAACAAAATAATAATATGGGAAAATAATTTATGCCAAACGGATACACCCGAAGTCCCAAACTTCTAAAAGGGGCATTTGTAAAACTCTCAGAGGAATTCCTGGGACCGGTTCCCGATATCATTGTGTTTCAATATAATCCGGAAACAATTAAGCGCGATTTAACACCTTCATCAGCAGAGTCTGAATTCGGTGGGCGATGGGGAGAAGAAACCACAGCAGAACCTTTCGATCCTGGTGAAAAGTTTGATTTAACTCTGGAAATAGACGCTACTGACGCGCTGGAGGAACCGGATAAACATCCTGTTGCTGTCGTCTCTGGCATTGCTGATCGCATCTCGGCTCTTGAAATGCTGCTCTATCCTGTTGGCGACAGCCTGCTTGGCGATTTGATGCCCGCTCTATTTGGATCCGGAGACGCGGTGCCCAGAGGTAGCGTGCCAATTGTTCTCTTTATTTGGGGACCGGGACGTATTTTACCGGTAAGGCTAACGAGTTTTTCGGTGAAAGAACAAGCCTTTTCACCTAGTTTGTACCCTATTCGAGCGAGTGTAACTGTAGGCTTACAGGTACTGCCGGATCAGGTTTTTAAAAAGCTTGGCAGAAAACTAAGCGCCAGTGAGGAAATGGCCGTTGCAGCATACAAGTTTACAAGAGGACAAAGAGAAGTTTTAGCACGAACTAATTTAGCCAACAGTGCCGAATCAATATTAAGCATGTTACCTTTTTAGGAGATAAGGATGTTTGATAAAAAAAGTCGCTACGAAAAATTAGAAACCTATAAAGTTGCTGACCGAAGAGAACGTACAGTAGTTGTTGTTCCAGCGCCACCAGCACCTGATCAGACTGCATTGGGTTTGCACATAATGAAACAAGGGCAAAGGCTTGATCACCTGGCGCTGAAATATCTTGACGATTCAGCAGGATATTGGCGTATTTGTGAAATGAATGACGTGATGTTACCTGAAGCATTAACTGAGGCTCAGGAAATCGCAATTCCAAGAAAAAGGTCATAAAAATGGGATTAAGAATTGCAATTGCCGTAAACGGCAGTAGTGATGAGGAATTGGCACAGGCGTCCACTGTTGAGATTTCCGAACGCATGGGCGAAACCACCACTTTCAGTATCCGCTATGAGCTGGATATCAGTGAAGGTGATCTGCCATTGCTTATTGATGGTCGGTTGGATGCGGGTTCAGAACTCTCTATTTTAGTCCCTTTGGGTGACTCAACGCACTGTCTCGTTAAAGGTCCTGTGCACGGTCAGAATATTCATTTTGAACACGGTGGAGCCGGGTCATGGGTTGAAATAAGAGGATCAGATACTTCTATTATCATGGATCGAGTTACTAAATCTGTTGTTTGGTCTGATGTAAAAGATAGCGAAGCTGTGCAAAGCATCCTGGGTAATTATGGTTACACACCGGATGTACAGATTACTTCCGCCGGTCATTTTGAGAATAAACATGTACTCATACAGCGCGAAAGCGATCTCGGTTTTATTCGTCGTCTGGCTCGTCGTAATGGGTTTCATTTTTGGGTAACATCTGATGAGTTTGGAACCGAGACTGCCCATTTTAAACGTCCGCCATTAGAAGGCAGTATTTCTGCGGAGCTGGTAATTAATTTGGATTCCCCCAATTTAGCATCACTTGATATTGAATGGGATGTTGAGCGTCCAACCAGTATGGAAGGGAAACAGCTTGATCTTAATTCAAAAACAGATATGGATGTCGCTGTTAATCAAACGCCACAATCCGTCTTGGGAGATCGTGGTTTAAACGCAATTACCGGCGACATTCGTTCAGTTCATCTATCTGCACCTGCTGATGATGCCGGTGATATGCAGGCACGAGGCGAAGCAGCGCTTATCGAAGCTGATTGGTTTATTCGTGCAAACTGCCAAACAACTTTAGAAAATTCAGGAGCACTGGTAAGAGCTCATACCGTTTTAGAACTACGCGGCGCTGGCAGCCGTTTTAGTGGAAAATATTATGTTGCAGGAGTAAGGCACTCTATTAATGCAACGGAGCATCGCATGGAATTGGAATTAGTTTGTAATGGCTGGGGAGGATAACTTGGAAAATAACCTTAATGAACTCCTGGTTGATTGGATACGTAATCGTTATTTTGGTAAATATAGAGGTCTTGCAGTGGACAACAGCGATCCGACTTCTCGCGGCAGAATCAAAGTCAGAGTACCAGCCGTTTTGGGAGATTTAGAGATTTGGGCCATGCCCTGTGTACCCTATGCTGGAAATGGTGTCGGATTCTACTGTCTGCCGGAACCGGAAACCGGCGTATGGATTGAGTTTGAGGCTGGCGATCCTTCCTATCCGATCTGGACAGGCTGTTTCTGGGCTGACAATGAATTGCCCGATGATTCTGATGCTAACCTGAAACTCTGGAAGACCGAATCAGTTACACTGCGAATAGACGACAGCGCCGATGAAGTCTATTTGGAAAATAGCGGCGGGTCTAAGTT
>JAJSZO010000032.1 GCA_030262795.1 Deltaproteobacteria bacterium
CTAAGCTATTCTATCAACTTTTGTGATTTGAGCCTATATTTGAGCTTCAGGCAAATTTGACCCAAATCTATGCGCCTACTTGGGGAAGTTAATTCGTCCACGTTCCTTAAAGCGGGACAATTTGTAGGGTGGACAGTGCCCATCCTACTGTAACTTTTTGAGATTACAAGGTGTTCCGCCTTAAGTTGGTAGCCATTTTTTCTTACCAGAGAGAATCATGAAGACCGGACTTGCGCTCAATTACCCTGAATATCGCAGTTCTTAAAACTTCTTTTTTGCCCAATATTGTTACACTCTGACCAGCCCTTGTAATAGCTGTATAAATAAGTTCCCTGGAAAGTACGGAATAATCCTTATCCGGCAAAACAAGATAAACGTTTTCAAACTCGGATCCCTGACTCTTATGAACTGTTATTGCATAAACTGTTTCATGCCGGGGTAATCTGTAAGGCAAAAAATGTCTCAATTCTCCGGAAGTTCCAGGAAAAAATACATACATATCATTGCTGCCGGAACTTGGGATTGGCATTGTTATACCGATATCCCCGTTAAAAAGACCGAGTTTATAGTCATTGCTAATTATGAGAACCGGTCGGCCTCTATACCATAAATTTTCAGTCTGTATCAGTTTTTCACGGCTCAATATCTGTTCGATAATTGCATTTACTGCATAGACCCCGAATTGTCCTGTCTTTACAGCACACAATATTT
Organism: Deltaproteobacteria bacterium; assembly: GCA_030262795.1. Lineage (GTDB taxonomy): Bacteria > Desulfobacterota > Desulfobacteria > Desulfobacterales > ETH-SRB1 > B13-G4. Next base: position 712 of record JAJSZO010000032.1, read on the forward strand.
TAAACCGATTAAAAAGTTCAAGCGCAATGCCCGGATCATCAGTTTTGAGATATTCTGAATAGAACTCAATAACTTTATCCATAAGAATTCGTTTAAAGTTATCAACTGACAGTATTTCTTCAAACATTATACTTCTGTTATTTTTATTTTTCAGCAGACTTAAAGCCTTATCAACGTTTCCAAGCTTCACAGCCTGGCTTAATCCGTTGATTCCACTGCCGTCAGCGAATCTATAATTTTTTTTCAAAATAACAATGTGATCATGTAAAACCTTTATGTCTTTATATTCTTTGATAGAATCCGCAAATTTTTCATATGTCAATTCTTCAATTTTATTAACAAAATTTGTTGTAAATCCACGAACATGGTCGCTGCCGCAAATATCGCCAAGCACTGAACCGGGATCCACTGATGCAAGCTGATTGCTGTCTCCTATCAGTATAAGCCTTGCATCAATTGGGACAGCCTGCATGAGTTTTGACATTAAGGGCAGATCAACCATTGAGGCTTCATCTACTACAACGATATCGGCGGAAAGGGGATTTTCAGAATTATGATGAAAAAAAGGAGAGCCAATAATAGTTTTCAGCAGCCTGTGAATTGTAAAAGCTTTTGTCGGTATAGCTGCTTTGATATAATCTTTGCAATTCAGCTTTTTTTTAATATTTTCGATGGACTCGCTTAACCTTGCCGCAGCTTTTCCTGTTGGAGCTGCAAGAAAAATTCTAAGGTTTTCTCCTTTACCTGCCTGCTCCAATAAAAGCGCCAGGATCTTTGCAACAGTTGTGGTTTTGCCTGTTCCCGGGCCGCCGGAAATAACGCAGAACTTCTTAAAAGCCGAAATTATAGCGGCAACCTTTTGCCAGTCAATATCGCCATCCATTCTTTCAGGGAAAAGTCTCTTCAGGCTGTCTTTTATAAGCGATAAATTTATGCTGTTAATATCTTCTCTAATACGTTGCTTTATAGAATCAGAAAGTTTTTTTTCATACTCCCAGTAGCGATAAAGATAAAGTCTGCTTCCTTCATCAAGTATAAGAGGGCAAAGATCCCCCGGTCTTCCGACAATCCCGGTTGACATCAAATTGTTCTTCCACGCAGAAAGCCCGTGACATATAACAGCATCCCTTTCCTCATCTTTGTCAAGCAGCATCCTCCCTGCAAATGATGCAAGGTCAAGACACACATCTCCCTTGCCTGTAACATTACTTACAAGACCCGCTCCAAGAAAAACTTCCTGATAACTGCTGCCTGCAAGATCAGTCATAAATCCTGCAAAATGCATGTCTATATCGGTTAGTATACCTGCTTGATGTAGTCTTGTTAAGTTGTTTTTATGCATAGTTACACCCATTGATTTATCAATCAATTTGTCAAAGTCAGCAAACTCAATATCCATTTGGATTTTTTTCTTGCCATTGCCATGCATCAGCGCACATTTGATTGATATCGTATTGGGCAGCCCACCCCAGTTGTTTATTTGCTTTAGTTGGGTCGGCAAAACATGTTGCTATATCTCCAGGTCGGCGGTCAATAATTTTATGTGGTATTTTCCTTCCGGAGGCCTTTTCAAAAGCCGATATTATTTCGAAAACGCTATAGCCCCGTCCCGTACCAATATTGTAGGTTTCAATTCCGAAATTTGATTTGAATTTGGATAGAGCGCTTATGTGGGCTGTTGCGAGATCAACAACGTGAATGTAATCACGGACTCCTGTGCCATCGGGTGTGGGGTAATTACTGCCAAACACGGAAAGCTCGGAAAGCTTACCGACTGCCACCTGACAGATATAGGGAAAAAGATTGTTGGGGATTCCATTTGGGTCCTCTCCAATCTGACCACTGGGGTGGGCTCCAACAGGATTAAAATAACGAAGAAGAACAACATTCCAATTTTTATCAGCCTCGAAAAGATCTTTCAGAATATCTTCAATCATCAACTTTGAACGACCATAGGGATTAGTCGGATTAACAGGAAACTCTTCTCTGATCGGAACTTTTTTTGGATCGCCATATACTGTGGCAGAAGAACTGAAAACTATATTTTTAACATTATTATTGTTCATGACACTGCAAAGAACCAGCGTCCCTACCACATTGTTGTGATAATATTTAAGAGGAGCGGATACGGATTCACCAACAGCTTTAAGCCCGGCAAAATGAATTACCGCGTCAATTTTTGATTTTTGAAAAACATTATTTAACGCGTGCTGATCAAGCAGGTCGATCAAATGGAACTCAAGAGTTTTTCCGGTTAGCTTCTGTACACGTTTTAAGGACTCCATTTTACTGTTGGAAAGGTTGTCCACCACCACCACATCATATCCTGCACATAAAAGCTCCATGCAGGTATGGCTTCCAATATATCCGGCACCACCTGTTACTAATATTTTCATGGGTATGTCCTTCCGACACAAATCTATGCGCCTACTTGTGGAAGTTGTTTCGTCCACGTTCCTAATCTTTTTGTTTTGTCGTTATAGACCATATTCCTTTGTTTTACCGAGAAGGCTTTTGTAGCTGACATTAAGTAACCTGGCCGCTGTTTTTTTGTTTCTCCCTGAAACATTCAGCGCCTTTGTTATTGCACTTTCTTCAGCCTGCCTCGCTATTTTACGGGTTATTTCTTTTAGGGAGAGCCGGCCGATATTGTCATATAATTCCTGTTTTATTTTATCCTTCAAGTACTCTCCGACTTTTTTCTTTTTCAGTTCATTCAGTGCGAAATTCTCGTTTTCGAGCGCTATAATACTTTTTATGGTATTTTCCAATTCCCTGACATTTCCGGGCCAGTCATAATTTATAAACATATTGCACAATTTTTTCGATAGGTTGACAGGCTTTTTCTTATAAAAAAGACAGTATTTTTCGATAAAGTATTCCATCAGCAAACTGATATCCTTTTTTCGTTTTCTCAACGGCGGGATAACTATGTTAATGACATTGAGTCTATAATAAAGATCCTGGCGCAAGCATTCCTGTTTGATTAATTCCAATGGATTCGCATTGGTAGCGGCTATTATTCTGACATTGACTTTAGAATTTTCAATGCCGCCAATCGTAGATAATTCTCCATCCTGAAGCACTTGCAGAAATTTTGCCTGTATAAAGCGTGGTACTTCGGAGATTTCATCCAAAAACATGGTACCTGAGTCGGCTATGTTAAATTTGCCTGATTTGTCTTTCAGTGCGCCGGTAAATGCCCCTTTTTTATATCCAAAAAGTTCACTTTCAAGGAGCGAAGATGGGATGTTTGCACAGTTTATTTCTAAAAAAGGACTATTTTTTCTATTGGAATTATTGTGAATAGCCTTAGCTACGAGTCCTTTCCCTGTACCGGTCTCACCCAGAATTAAAACAGAGAGATCAGTATCGCTGATGCTGGCAATAACCTTTCTAATTTCATATATTTTTTTTGTATTACCCATAATGAATGGTTCATTATGGACGTTACGAGGGAGCTTCTCATTATTTTTGATGAATTGTTTCTCAATAGCCTTTTTTAAAATGTATGGATGGAGCGGCTTTCCCAAGTATGTCAAATTATTGTTTTTCCTTATAGCATAGATATCCTCTTGAGAAATCACAATAAGAGAAAGGGAGTTATGTCTTATTGCTTTAAGGAGGATGGGAGATACTGTATGCCCTGTTTCAAATATGGTCAATTTGGGATTCAGGCTGGTAAACGTGTCCCATGTTAGAGAGTGACCTGTCAACACAGCATGTTGGATGCCGAATTGGTTTACCAGGCTCTTTAAATATTCCCCGTAACTATAATTCGTTGCGTTGATAAGAATCGGAGAGGTATTTGCCATATTGTCGTCCCAAAGTTAGCAGTTAATCGTTAACTGCAGCAATTCTAATTTTGAAGAATAACAATTGTAAAAAATACCATAATTAGAAACGTGGACAAAATAACTTTCCCAACTATGCATCACAGCTTCAGGCCGCCTTTATCCGACCCAAATCTATGCGCCTGCTTGTGGAAATTATTTCGTTCATGTTCCTTAGAATTGCTGTCGTGTCGTTAGAAACGTGGACAAAATAACTTTCCCAACTATGCATCACAGCTTCAGGCCGCCTTTGCCAAATCTCAAATATAGGCTCAGATCACAAACATATTGAAATAGCTCGCTATTCCATCAACTTTTATGATCTGATTTGGGCAAATTCGACCCAAATCTGTGCGCCTACTTGGGGAAATTAATTCGTCCACGTTCCTTAATTCCATATTTTGATATATTGAGAAAGCAAGAGTTGTGCCATGGATTGGATGATTGGGGTGGCATGGACAAATTTGTTTGTCCATGCCTTGTATGATTGAATGCTGAAATGCTGGAATTGAAGGATTGGTTACCGGTTGTATGAACTTTCATTTTTTAACTTTCACCTTATTACATCTTTCAGATTTGAGCAAGATTGGAAGGATTTCCTGAAAGAGAGACTAATGTCTTGCACATGATATGCAAAATGTTTCAACCTGTGCTGTTAGATAATTCCTGAGCTTTTCGGTTGGTTTGCGTGGCTATCAATGCGGTTTAATTCCCATGTCTTTTATCTTATAAAGAAGAGTTCTATAGCTGATTTTCAGAACCTTGGCGGTTTTTTTTCTATTCCAATTGTTTTCATCAAGTACTTTCTTGACTATTTCTTTTTCAACCTTAAAAACGGCCCTGTCCCTGATTTCCTTCAAAGAGAAAAAGTCCCTGGTGTCCGGTTCATTTATGTGAGTATCGGAAGAAGGGTTTTTTGTTTCGAGTTGTAAATATTTTTTGTTTAGTTGTTGCTCTCTATTTACTTGTACCAGGAATTCATTTTCGAATTCATCTGTATTGCTACTGCCGAGTATGGCGAAGCGTTTTATATGGTTTTCGAGCTGGCGAATATTCCCAGGCCAATGATATTGATAAAAGAGATCAATAATACGGGAAGGAATCTTGATATCGTGGAGTTGATATGTTTCTTGCTGCTGTTTTAAAAAACAATTAATCAGCAATTCCAGATCTTCTTTACGTTCCCTTAAAGGTGGAACAACTATCTTGATAATGTTAATGCGATAATAAAGATCTTCTCTAAAACTGCCGGAGATTATATCGGCTTTAAGGTCGCGATTGGTGGCTGTAATTACCCTTGCTGCTATCTCAATATTTTTATAACCCCCTAACCTTGGAAATTCTCGATCTTGCAGTATCTGCAACAGCTTGGCTTGAACAAACGGTGGGATTTCACCAATCTCATCAAGAAGGATAGAACCATCATCAGCGAGCTCAAATTTGCCTAATTTTTGTTGATCAGCTCCGGTGAATGCTCCCTTCTCATAACCAAAAAGTTCGCTTTCTATTAGTTCCGTTGGCAAGGCAGTGCAATTTACTTTAATAAAAGGCTTTGATTTTCTTTGAGAATAATAATGAAGAGATCGAGCTACCAGTTCCTTTCCCACACCAGTTTCGCCGCAAATAAGTACATTCAGATCAATATCTGCCAACTTTCTGACCAACTCTTTAATCTTTTCAATTGGTTCACTGTTACCTAAAATTACGGGTTCCGGAAAAAACATAAAGAAAACTTAGCTCCGTTTCGCGATTGGTCAAGTGGTGACGTTCCTAACCTAATATCTATTTGTCTTCTAATAAGGTTTTGATAGATTCAGCTAATTCTTTAAATTCAAAAGGCTTATGTAATATCTTGTCGGCATGTTCTTCTTCAGCTAACTTTTCCGGGAAATAGCCATCTCCCGTAATGCAGATAATCGGAACTTCGGGATGCCTGATTTTTGCCATTTTGATGACTCCTATACCGCTTACATGAGGTAGAACAACATCTGTAATGATCAAGTCAAAAACTTCCCTGTTGATCATTTCTATCCCTTTGAGTCCATTTTTTGCTTTTAAAACAAGACATCCTGATTCTTCGAGAAATTCTTCGATGATTGTTCGAATTAAATCATCATGTTCTATGAAAAGTATAGTTTTTTTAGGCATTTTGAAGACCCATGATTAGCTGGTGCGCCTTCGGCGCGGGGGGTAATGGCTGATAGCTCACCTATATTTTATAGCATTTAATCATAATAGAAATGAAAAAATCAAGTAAAATGATAATCAAATGTGAAATAGTTTTCCACTATAGTGCAAAAGTTATCTCTTTTTGTGTGCAATGCATTTCACTTTTATTGAACATCAAGCCTAAAAATTTGTCCTGATTCTGTTTAAGCACAAAAAAAATCGTATCTGTATTGTTGCTTGGGATATAAATTATTGCGAAATCATTTTTTATTACTTATGGATAACTATATGATATCAATTCCTTTATTGAGACGTTTTATTTTTATATACTATCGGCCAGTTTTTTGTTTCCTAAAATTTATCAGCGTTTTTTAAAACTTTATTCATAGTAAAACTCTATTATTCTCATAAGAATGGCGTGCAAATTGCGTGCATATAAATATAACAATTACGTATTTAGTGTCCGAAGGAAAGCAATTCTAATTATAGCTTGAAAGTTCGCCTAAAAGGCGCTAAGTTTGTTCAAGAAATTACAGGAAATATCTAAACATAGATTGAAGTAATGGGGGAATAGTTGCATGATGCATGATGAGCATTTCATGGAAAAAAGACGCGAGTATAGAATTCCGCTGGCAATACCAGCCACCTTTTCCAGGGCCAACATTCCAGGGTCTTTTAAGGGTTATTTAGAAAATATAAGCCCTAATGGAGCCCTTGCCAACATAGCCACTTTTTTGCCTAAAAGCACTTCTTTAAAACTCTTTTTTGATGTTCCTGAAACAGGGGAACGGGTTGAAACTGAGGGGGCGGTAAGGTGGTGTAAAAAAAACGGGACCTGCCGTTTAGGAATGGAATTTCAAAAGAAGATTTCTGTTAACCTGTTATATGAAGCGGCAAGGTTTTATCCCGAGCCCCAGAGTATGATAAAAACGTCTGTTGATTATTCTGACAAGCGAATGGATTTGCTTCAACAAAGTATAATAGACTCCCAACACCTTACATATTGGGGGGCCATGTCCATGATATTTTCGGAGTCGATTAAGATACTCTTTTTTCAGTTCGCAGGACAACTCGAATTAAGTATACTCCGGTTTGAAAAGTTTTATAGACATATGGAAAAATTTTCGGTTGATCCGGAATTGAAAACCAGGGCAGGGGAGGCGATATCTGCTTTAGAACTTGTCTCCGGCAAGTTTAATAAGACCGCAATCGTTTTTGGGTCATTAAAGGAAAAATATGATGCAGATATGGCAAAATCTGAGCGCCATATAGATCTAACTCGTATAATAGAGGATAAGATCAATTTTTTGCAGGATATTACAATAAAATTAACCAATAGAAAATGTAAGATTAATTATCTGCCGAAAAAAGATTTGCCATTGGTTTATGGCCAATACTCCGATTTTGCACAAAGTATGGACTTTTTATTACTTTATTCATATCAGTCAATACTGTTTGGTAATTGCACTGAAATAACAGTGCAAAGTATGCTTAAGAACCAGACGATTCGGATAGATTTTTTTAATGATGGATCAAAGATACTTAAAGAAGACGATATAGTGATAAACAGCATAAACTGCGATTTTGTGGATCAATTGAGCAAAAGGGATGTGAAAAATATATTAGGATTATATTATTCATTAATACCTTTAGAAAAATATAAGGCCAGTATTGTTGTACACAGTGAATCCGGCAACAATATTGTATCTTTGTGCATTCCGGTGATAGGTGATAGCTCATAGGTGGTAGCTGATAGGTGTTTAACAAGTAACCGGCAACAAATTAAAGGAGATAGTTTTTTATAATGATATCAGGGTGTTATAACGATAACTCTTTCGGAAGACTTTATATGGCTTCTCTCTGTGTTGTGATGCTTGTTTTTTTGTTTGGTGGTTGTGCAAGTAAAGAAGAAAAGATGCAAAAGCATATGAGCAAGGCGGAAAAATATATTCAGGATAGCCGGTTTAAGGAGGCGGTGATTGAGCTGAAAAATGTGATTCAGCTTGATCCGGAATATGCGGATGGTCACTATCGGCTGGGTGAAGTGTATCTGAAGATGAAAAAAGTCAGAGATGCCTTTCAGGAGTTTTACAAGACCGCTGATATTCAACCCGGTTACATCAGGGCACAATTAAAGCTTGCGGAATTCTATATTCTGGGAAAAAAGTTTAAGGAGGCCGGCAAAAGGGCGAAAATTGTTTTGCAGGCTAAACCGGACAATATTGAGGGGTTATTGATTATGGCGCAGATCCTTGCCCTTGATGGGAAGTTTGGAGAGGCCATTGAAAAAGTTGAAAGAGCAATATTTCTTGACCCTGAAAATGAAAATCCTCATTTATTATTGGGCAAATTCCTGGCAGCTTCCAAAAAGTATAAAAAAGCGGAAGTATCATTTTTAAAAGCTGTGGAAGTTGATTCCAGGGCACCGCGGGCACTATATGAGCTGGTAAATTTTTATATCATCCAAAAGGAGCTGAATAAGGCCGAAAAAACGATTCGCGGGATCATTCAGCTATTTTCAGATAACCCACTACACCATTTAAATTTTGCAAGGTTCTATTCGGCGACCAATAAATTTAATCAGTCTGAAGAACAGTTCCATGAAGCGATTAAAAAGGCCCCGAAAAATTCACTTTATTTGATTGAGTTGGGGAAATTTTATCTGGCCCGTAAACAGCCCGAAAAAGCCGAATCAATGTTTGTCAAGGCAACTGTAGTTGCACCTGCAAAAGTAGAGCCGCTTTTAATCCTGGCGAACTTTTATACTATAAAACGCGAAATGGAAAAAGCGGTAAAGTTGCTGCAAAAAGGGGTTGAGATTGCTCCTGAGGATTTAAGAGCTCGAAGGGCTCTGGCTTCTATATATTTTGAAAAAGGGGATATCGAAAAAGCTGAAAGTTCCGTTCAGGAGATTTTGGGCAAGAATCAAAGCGATGACTATGCTCGACTTTTAAAGAGCAGGCTGTTCCTTAAAAAACGTGATTATCGGGCTGCCCTGAGTGTGTTGGAAAAGGTGATTAAGGACGTGCCTGAGTCCGGAGAAGTTCATTTTTATCAGGCGTTGGCCCATCTTGGATTGGGAAATGATCAGTCAGGCAAGGCGAGTTTGGACGAGGCGATAAAAAAGGCCCCCAAGTTTGTGAAGGCACGGCTGTTAATGACCGAAATACTGATACGAGAGAATGAGCTGGACAGAGCGGAAAAGGAATGTGCGGAAGTCCTTAATGTCAGCTCGAAAAATGTAAGAGCAACTCTCCTGTGGGGGCAGATCAACATAGCGCAAAAACGATATAAAAAGGCAGAAGCAGCCTTTAAAAAGGTTGTTGAATACGTGCCTCTTAGTAGTGCAGGATATTTTTCGCTGGGAGCGTTGTACCGTATTCAAGGAGACAAGAAGGAATCTCTTAATCAGTATCAACGTGCGCTGGAAAGAGAGCCTGCCTCGGCGCAAAGCATGCGGAATATTGTATCCATCTATTTGGCAGAAAAACAGCCTGAGAAGGCATTTACCTTTTGCCAGGATCAAATCAAGGCACACAAAGATAATCCACGGCTTCTATCATTCTTATACAATCAACAGGGCAACATTTATCTTTTTAAGCAGGACGTTAAAAAGGCTGAAAAGTCATTCAATGCTGCTATCAATCAGGAGCCTGAGATGCTGGCCAATTATGAGGACATGGCACGAATTTATTTAGCCACAAACAGAATGGATGAGGCGATAAAGAAGTATCAGGAAATTCACGCCAGGCAGTCGAAATTTTTACCGGCTATTATGAGTCTCGGCGTTCTGCACCAAGCGAAAAATGATTATGAGACTGCTGAAAAATTCTACCGGAAGGCGTTGGATATTAAACCCGATTACGCACCAGCCGCAAACAACCTGGCGTGGCTCATGATTGAGCAAGGAGGCAATATTGATAAAGCGCTTTTTTGGGCCCAGATAGCAAAAAAGAAATTTCCTGATAATTCGGGTATAGCTGATACTCTGGGATGGGCTTTTTTTCACAAAAACGCCTTTTTGAGTGCCATATCCCAGTTTGAAGAAGCTCTTGAGAAAATGCCGCAAAACCCGACAGTGCATTTCCATCTTGGAATGACCTATTTCAAGAAAGGAGACACTGAAAAGGCCAAACAAGAGTTAAGGAAAGCGCTTCAATTGAATCCTGATTTTCCTGAAAACGAAAAAGCAAAAGAGATTATTGAGGGATTGGGGGATGATTAGGATGATATTTTTTTTCCAATCCCATCAACAGCATATGTAAAAATTCAGGTTTTTCTTTTATAAGTTTTTGCTCTATATCTAAAATAATACCAAGATATGGCGTGCGGGTTCCATGATATTGAATTGGTTCACCAATTTGATAAAATATAAATCCATATTCTTTCAGTGCATGGAACAATTTTTCTTCTGTAATCATATACCAGTGAGTAATACCCATTCTTTTGCTTGCATGATATAATATCTGGTAAAGGCCAAGTATAATTACAGGTTTTTTTCTTTTCTGCTGTTGATCAGATGCGGGCCTTTTATTAGGCAATATACCTCCTTCTGATTTTTTTATATAAGACTCCACTCCAAATTGGCCATTCTCTTTTCGTCTGCGAAAATTCCTGCTCACAGCGAGACGCGATATCTCTGCAATCTTATCTGAAGAAGGTTTATCTCCTATAAATTTCGTATTTACCACATGTTCAATCGGTAACCCCTTTTCTGAGTTAAGTACCAGTCTTACAGTGCCTATAACTTCATTTTTTTCATCCAATGCTGCAAAGTGAATTGAATTCTCATCATATTCGTCCTTTTCATATCCATCCGGATTATCTTCCTTTTTCAAAAATCCAAATTCTTCCACATATACCTTATATCGCAATTGATAAATAGTGTTTTTAAGATCTTTGGAATCAGCCTGGATAAATTTAAAATTTTCAAAAGATAACATTGATATCTCCTATCGTTCTTCAGGCAAACCGATTTTCAGCATTTCAGCTTTGAGATCTTTCCTTGCAATCTTACCAATATTGGTTTTGGGAAGTTCTTTTCTGAATTCAATCTCAGTTGGAAGCTTATATTTGGCCATCCTGGGCTTGCAAAATTCTATCAGCTCTTTTGCTGTTGCACTCTCACCTTTTTTCAATACAACAAAGACCTTTGCTGTTTCTCCCCTGCCTGGATGCGGAATTCCAATACAACAAGCTTCCTGAACTTTTGGATTTTCATAAAACACCTCTTCAATATCACGTGGATACACGTTGAACCCCCCGGATATGATCATGTCTTTTTTCCGATCTACAATATAAAAGTACCCTTCTCCATCCATTTTAGTGATATCCCCGGTATGCAGCCAGCCGTCTTTCAATGTTTGCGCTGTTTCTTCAGGCTTGCCCCAATAGCCATTCATAACCTGTGGCCCTTTAATAACAAGCTCACCGGTTTCACCGGCAGAAATTTCTGCATTGCTATCATTTAAGTCAACTATTTTACATTTTGTGTTTGGGACAGGAAGTCCAATGCTTCCAACTTTTCGTTTGCTGCCGCCAAAAGGGTTTATATGAGTTATCGGTGAAGCTTCGGTCAAACCGAATCCTTCTACAACGATAGCTCCTGTTTTGTCCTCGAAATTCCTTATAATTTCAACCGGAATAGGAGCGCTTCCTGAAAAACACCCTTTAATACAGGTCATATCTGTCTTGTTAATATCAGGATGATTTAGCATACCAATAATCATGGTTGGGACAAAGGGAACAATGGTGGGTTTGAATTTCCTTATGGTTTCAAGTAAGGCTGCCGGATGAGGTTTTGGAACAAGCACGTTCGGCCATCCCATGAATATTGCCCAGTTCATTGCGGCCGAAAGACCAAATACATGAAAGAAAGGAAGACATCCTAACATGATTTCATCACTTTTACTGAATCCTGGAAACCATGATGCTATCTGCTGAACCTGTATACTCAGGTTGCTGTGCGACAGCATAACGCCTTTTGAAATCCCGGTTGTGCCGCCAGTATACTGGTACATTGCAATATCATTAATAGATAGCTTAACATCCGGCAATTTGGGAGAATATCTATTCAGAACTTCTTTCCATCGGTAAACATCTCTGTAAGGACTCACATCTGCTGCCAGTTTTTTCTTTTTAGCCACAAACTTAAACAATAAGTTTTTGGCAAATGGCAGATAATCACCAATAGAAGTATAAACTATTTGTTTTATAGTTGTTTCAGGTCGAAGAGTTATCATTCGATTAGCAAGCAAATCAAGAGTGATCAAAACTTTTGCGCCGGCATCATTGAATTGATGATTTAGTTCGCGGTCTGAATACATAGGGTTGTTCATAACCACTATACCACCAATCTTTAATATGGCATAGTAACTGACGACGCAAGGGATACTATTCGGCAATAAAATGGCCACTCTATCTCCTTTATCTATTCCAAAATCAATAAGACAGGCAGCAAACTGATTTGTCATATCATTCAGTTCACGATATGTAACCTTATATCCCTGGAAAATTAAAGCTGTTTTATCCGGAAATTTGCCGGTAGATCTTTCTAAAAACTCATGTAAAAATGCTTCATCGAACTCAATTTTTTCCGAAACTCCTTTTTCATAATGTTTAAGCCATGGTTTGTTCTGGCATCTTATTTCTTTATCCATACCGGCCCTCTTTAGATTTGTTAACCGTGAGTAAATCTGATATTATAGTTCTTCAAAATTAGAACTGCTGTACAAAAAATCTATTGACTAAGGAACGGGGACGAAATAACTTCCCCAAGTAGGTATGTGGCCTAAAGCTATGATGCATAGTTGTGGAAGTTATTTCGTCCACGTTTCTAAATACAATTATTATGTTTTCTTAATAATATCAAATAAAATTATATGCTCCAATCAAAAGCCCCCTGAAAGTTTATAGCAATGGTAACTTTTAGCGATAACGAACTTAGATCTTTTCTTGAAAAAATACCTCTTTTTTCCTCAATTCCTTACAATCAATTACACGGGATAGCTAAATTATTTGAGCCGATATCAGTAAAAAAAGGGGAAATTATTTGTAAACAAGGAGAGTCTGGTGATACAATGTTTATTGTAAAATCCGGCTCTGTTGGCGTTTATATTGATAGAGAAGGTAATGAGATGTTTGTTTCATATCTTCACAGAGGAGATTTTTTTGGAGAACTATCTCTCCTAACAGGTAAAGCCCGTTCAGCCACAATAAAAGTCATTCTTGATGCAAAGCTATATAGATTAAAGCAGCAAGATTTTAAGCAACTTCTTCATAAAAATCCAAGCATAGGGCTATATCTCAGCCGCCTGTACGCACACCGTTTTGCAGAAAGCAGTCAGCAGGCACTTAATGAACCCTTACCAACTTTTTTTGCAATGACTGCCACTCATCCATACCTCGGCAAATCACATTTTCTATATAGTCTGGCCTATCACCTTTCAAGCGAAGCACACAAAAAAGTATTATTAATAGAACTTAAAATTGAGGATAAAAACAAAATTTCTAACTTTGGCCTTAAGTGTGCACATTGCCCGGAATCCGAGCTGATAAAGAACTTCTCTAATAAATATGAAAAAGCATTGGACCATGCCTGGTTTTCTCACCCCTCTGGCTTTATGACTTTTTTACTGCCAAGAATACACGACAAACAATACTGGAAAGAATTTGAAACAAATATGCCTGAAATAATGGAACTGCTTAGAAAGCATTTTCATATTATTATATTTAATGTCCCTGTTAACTTTAGTGTACTTGGGAATAGAGTGCTCAGGTTGTGCGACAAAGTGTTTATACTGCTTAAAAACACTCCGGATGCCCTTTCTGAAATAAAAGAAAAAATCGCAAATATATCCAGCAATTGTAACGGTGTATTAGATAATATTAAAATGGGTGTCAGCCATTTGGCCGGTAATATAGGAATACCGAGAGATAAGCTCGAATCCGAATTGAACCTGCCGGAAACGCCTGCCATATGGGTTCATAAAACAGCTTCAGCTATTTGCGGCAATATTGATGTTAAAAAACGTTTTCCGATACAAGGACCGAGGGCAGTTGCCCGTGAGACAGGCAGAATACGGGTTGGCCTGGCATTAGGAGCAGGTGCCGCACGAGGATGGGCGCATCTCGGCATATTGAAAGTTTTTGAAGAAGAAGGAATTCATATAGATATGATTGCCGCCACCAGTATGGGAGCAGTTGTCGGAAGCATATATGCCAGAACCGCATCTGTCGATATAACCAAAAAGCTGACTATTGACCAGTTCCCCACAAAATTACAGGCACAACGAAAGCTGTTCGATTATACAATTCCGCTTCAAGGCATTATTCGAGGTCAAAAAATATTAAAAATGGTTAGAAATGCCTTAAAAAATGCGGATTTTCTTGACCTTATGATACCAGCCTATATTGTAGCAGTTGATATTAATTCAGGAGAAGAAATCCTGCTTGAAAAAGGAAATGTCAGTAAAGCTGTTAGAGCCAGCATTTCCATACCCGGCATATTCAACCCTGTAAATCTTAATGGCAGATGGCTGGTTGATGGAGGACTGCTGAATCCGGTGCCGACCGATGTGTTAATGCAAAAAGGTGCGGATATCGTTATAGCGGTCTGCATTGAACAAAAGTCAGATCAAAAACCTGAGCAAAAGGTTCGATGTCCAAACATTATTGGAGTTCTGTCAAAAACTATAAATATAGTTTATAACCATGCAACCAGCAATTTTACACAAAAGGCAGACATAGTTCTTTATCCTGCAGTCAACTCTTTTGCATGGGATGATTTTCATAAAGGCAATGAACTTATGCGGGTCGGAATGGAAACCTGCCGCAACAATATTGACGAAATTAAGCGGCTGATAAAGACGGGAGGTTAGAAAGCCTTTAAGCTCTGAACACGCCCAAAGGACGTGGTTTTCTGAGTTCAAATAAAATGAGTGTAACTTTTTTTTTGTAAGTTCAATTGACTATTGGTGATACGCTTTCGGTGTTACAAGATGTTAATTCGTCCACGTTCCTAAAGGATATATATTATGCTGCTCAAACTTTTTCTTGCATTCACACTTATACCTGCCACTGAAATATACCTGCTGATAAAAATCGGCTATTCAATAGGTGCAGTTAACACAGTATTGGTTGTAATAATAACCGCTTTTGCAGGAGCAACGCTGGCACACAAACAAGGTCTGCAAACCATGCTCCGAATCAGAACTAGCCTTCAACAGGGAATAATGCCCACCGAAGATCTGATTGATGCGTTTATAATATTTGTAGCCGGAATTGTCCTTTTAACCCCCGGGTTTCTCACTGACGCGGCCGGTCTGCTACTGCTTTTTTCGCCAACCAGATATTACTTCAAACGATATTTAAGATCTAAATTCGATCAGTGGAGCAAAAATCAGACAATACATATCAGACGCTTTCCTGAATAACATTTTTTACAAACAGATATTAGGAGCGTGGATGAAAAAAGGAAATTGGCGTAATTTCTAATTTCTTGTAATCATTAAATAAACGAACTATAACGATGGTAGTGGCGGCCATTTAATTACTGGTGAAAATTCTGCGGTGTAATATAGCCATCGCAGCTATTATAAAAACCTTGCCAATCGTCATCGGACTCAAGCTGAATCAAGACATGTTGTTCTTTCTCAAAAAAAACAGGCATACAGGCAACTCCTCAATTTTCTCAATATATCTCAAAAATAGAAATCTACCACGCAGTTAAAATTTGGGTTAGGCAACATTTGATTTTTTAAAATCCAAACTTTTGCCGAGGTAGAGACTCTCTGTCCCGAAGCTCGTCCGATAAAAAAAGGCAAAAAACATCCGGACTGTGAATTTGGAACGCCCCTTCAGCTATCGTTCAACCGTCAGGGATTTATGATTTCGATAGAAAATTTTATCGGAAAACCCAACGACAAAACCCTGTGGCCTGCAACATCCGAACTCTTCATAAAAA
>JAJSZO010000033.1:0-13166 GCA_030262795.1 Deltaproteobacteria bacterium
AACCTTCTGAGACAAAGGCGGCAGTAAAGCCGGAATTTAAGCCCGACTTAAGTTACCTTGAAAAACCTGTTTCCGTACTCGACGGCATCAGGATTGCCATACATAATAATCCCGACGTTGATATTGCTATTGCCGGCATCAGGCAGGCAGAGGCAACCATTGACGAGGCTAATGCTGCTTTTTGGCCGGCATTCTCTTTTTACACAGAATATACAAAAGCAGATTCTCCATCGACCTATCTTTTTAAAAAAATAGATCAAAGAAGACTTTCTGCTGGAACTGATTTTAATGCCCCTGGCAAGATTGAAAACTTTGAAATGGGATTTTCGGCGAGGTACAATATCTATAATGGTGGAAGAGATGTATTAAAAAAACGGATGGCTGAAACCGGATTGGACATTGGCCGGTTAGATCGGCTGAGCGTGGAAAATGCCCTGGTCGCCTCAGTGATACAGGCTTATTACAATACACTGGCGGCGCTTGATTTTATAGCGATCGCCAATGAGTCTGTCAAAACAGTTGATTCACAGCTTCGGATAATGATTGTAAAATACAAAGCAGGCGGCGCGCTAAAATCAGACATTCTTTCATTGAATGTCCGATTAGCACAGGCCGGGGAAAATGCCATCAGGGCGGAAAACAATTATAAACTTTCAGTGGCAGCCCTGGCCAATCTGCTCGGTGCTGACGCTGATACAAAGATAGAGTTATCAGGCGCTGAATGGTACCCGGTTGAACTCCCTTCTGATTATAATGCCGGTATTATTGAGGCATTCGGCATGCGGCCTGAATTGCTGAAGGTGAGGCAACAACTCATTCAATCAAAGATGGCGCTGGATATGAAAAAGAGCGGATATATGCCGCGGCTTGATGCCCACGGGAAATACTACAGTGATGATTCAGGTTTATCATATTCCAGTGACAGGGCTAATTGGGCGGCAGGAGTTATTCTCAATTGGGATCTCTTTACCGGGTTCAGCACCACCGCCAGAATAGAGAAGGCGCGCTCAGTACTGAACCAAATGCTGGCTGCTGATCGCAAGGCAACACAAGCCATACAATTAGATGTAAAAACCTCCTACTTACGATTGTCCGGGGCAAAGGCAAGGATTGCAGTTGCCAGGGCAAGTGTTGCACAGGCCGAAGAATCATTAAACCTTGTGAGGAAACAGTATGAAGGGGGATCAGCCACCATCACCCGATATCTGGATGCTGAACTGGCGCGCAATACTGTTAGGGTAAGAGAACGATCTGCATTTTATGACTGTAAAAAGGCTCAGGCAGATATCGGTCGGGCGTTGGGATTCTGCGGATTATGTGCCAGAAAAGAGTTAAATAACAAGGAGTTAACTAACAATGAAGAATAAACAGGGGAAATATTATAAAATTTTTTCGCTGATTGGCGGTGTGGTTATTCTTATAGCGCTTATTCTCTATATGGGTGGCTTCTTCCGGACCGGCTTGATTGAACCCGGATTACTCAGAACGACAGAGACGGAAAAAATTTCCCCTGAGAGAATAGCATATGCGGCGATGGAACAGATCACCGAATGGTATGAGGCTGTGGGGACTGTGCGCTCGAAAACGGAAACATATATCTCTGCCCAAATAACCGGACGTATTCTGAAAATTGTAGTACGGCCTGGAGATAAGATAAAAAAGGAAGCCCCTTTAATCTATTTGGATGACCGGGAATTTCAGGCAAGATTGAACCAGGCACGACAGGGGCTGGAGGCAGTGAAGGCAAAGAAAGACCAGGCTGAGCAGGTGCTGATTGCGGCGCAGGCAGTTTATGCTCAGACTGATACAAACTATAAGAGAATAAAAACATATTTTGACCAGGAGGCCGCAACCAGCGATGATCTTGAACAGGCTGAAGCATCGTACAAACAGGCAAAGGCTGGAGTAGAGCGGGCCAAAAAGGGTACGGTTGCGGCCGGAGCAGGAGTGCAGCAGGCAAAACAGGTGGTGGAAGAAGCGCGTGTTGCGCTCGGATATACTAAAATCGTTGCCCATAAAACAGGAGAAGTTGCAAAGCGCCTGGCCGAGCCGGGAGATTTAGCCTGGCAGGGAAAACCTCTGCTCGTTCTGCATGCTCCGGCAGCGCTAAGGTTGGAGGCTTATGTGCGGGAAGGATTAATCAAGAAGGTTTTGCCGGGTTCTAAATTACAAGCGGCAATTGATGCTCTTGATACTACGCTTGGTGGAATAGTGGAAGAAGTTATCCCGTCGGCAGATCCTTTAAGCCGGACATTCTTGGTAAAAGCCGCTATTCCTGCTATCACCGGCCTCTATCCAGGAATGTTCGGCAGATTACTGGTACCTCTTGGGGAGCGTCAAGCCGTAGTCGTACCTGAAAGAGCCATTTATCGTATCGGCCAGATGGAAGTAGTAAAAGTAGAAAAACAAGGTCAATGGTGCAATTGTTTTGTCAGAACAGGAAAAAAGATGGATGGCAAAGTGGAGATACTTTCCGGTCTGAATGGAAATGAAAAGATTGCTTTGAGGGAATAACGAATATGCCGGAATTAAATAAGGAACGTGGACGAAATAACTTCCGCAACTATGCATCACAGCATCAGGCCATCTTTGCCCAATCTACAATCACAAAAATCTTGAAATAGCTCGCTATTCCTTCGACTTTTGTGATTGTAGATCGAACAAACCTGACCTAAATCTGTGCGCCTACTTGCGGAAGTTAATTCGTCCACGTTCCTAATCTGCGAAAATCTGCGAAATCTGTGGATGAGATTAAGGAAATATATTCCAATGAATGACAATGCAAATGATACCCCGCGTGGATTTATTGCCGCTGTTGTCAATAAATTTTTGACATCCCGGTTGGCCATTATCCTCATTATCCTTGCGGTCTGCACGGGTACTGCGGCCATCCTGATTACACCTCGCGAAGAAGAACCTCAGATAGTCGTTCCCCTGGCTGACGTCTATGTGCAATCCCCCGGCGCCAGTGCCGAAGAGGTGGAAAAACTCGTTGCAGCACCACTTGAAAAGCTGCTCTGGCAGATTGATGGTGTCGAATATGTCTATTCGATGTCCCGCCGTGACATGGCCGTTATTACAGTCCGGTTTTATGTGGGTGAAGACAGGGAACGTTCGCTGGTCAAGCTCCATAACAAGATAAGCATGAATATTGATCAAGCGCCGCCCATCGTGCGGGGTTGGGTAATTAAACCGGTCGAGATAGATGATGTTCCGATTGTTAATATAACCCTTTATTCCGATATATATGATGATCATCAATTGCGCCGTATTGGTGAGGAAGTCATTACAAGACTGGAAGAGGTTGAGAATATCTCACGTACTGATATCGTTGGTGGTCGGAGACGGGAGATACGAGTTGAGCTTGACCCTGAGAGGATGGCCGGCCTAAGTGTATCTTCTCTGGAGGTGCACAATGCCCTGCAGGGCGCTGATTCTTCAATAACTGCCGGCGCCTTTTCCCTTATGAACAAAGAAATTACTGTGAGCAGTGATTCATTTATTTCGGTTTTCGGTGATGTTGAGAAATTGATGGTTTCCGTTCATGATGGTCGCCCTGTTTACATTCGGGATATAGCAAGCGTTTTTGACGGGCCGGAAGAAGCGCTCAATTATTCCAGGATCGGTTTTCCTGATGGAACAATATTTCCTGGTGTTACGCTGTCATTGGCCAAAAAAAAGGGAGCAAATGCGGTTATTGTTGCCAGGAATATTTTGCAAAAAGTGGAGGAATTAAAAAAGAGTGTTATCCCGTCCGGTGTAAGGATTGAAATTACCAGAAACTACGGTGAGACCGCAAATCAGAAAGTGGACGACCTATTAGCCTCGCTCTTTTTTGCCATTATTATTGTTGTCGGTTTAATTGCATTCACCATGGGGTGGAGGGAAGCACTGATCGTGGCCATAGCCGTGCCGATAAGCTTTGCCATGGCGCTGTTTGTCAACTATCTTTTTGGTTACACTATTAACAGGGTGACCCTTTTTGCCTTGATCCTATCGCTGGGTCTGGTGGTAGATGACCCGATTACCAATGTGGACAATATCCAGCGCCATATCCTGATGCGCAAAAGAAAGCCCCTTTGGGCTACACTTTATGCCGTGAATGAAGTATTGCCGCCGGTCATTATGTCAACACTTGCAATTATTGTCTCTTTTATTCCGCTGTTTTTCATTACCGGTATGATGGGCCCTTATATGGCGCCCATGGCAGCCAATGTACCGCTGACAGTGGCTTTTTCTACGGTGAGTGCTTTGACCATAGTTCCATGGCTTTCCTATCATTTGCTGAAACGGTTTGGTGAAGCTTCCGGTGCAAAAGATACGGAAAAAGGGAGTCATGACGTTACTTTCGGATGGATCAAAAATGGATATCGCAGGGTAGTAGCACCGTTTCTGGAGTCAGGTAAAAAAAGTACTATGCTGCTTGCCGGAGTTGTGGTCTTGATGCTTTTGTCTGTTTCTCTTGCTCTATTTCGTATGGTTCCTCTGAAGATGCTTCCTTTTGATAATAAAAATGAGTTTCAGATAGTGATTGATATGCCAGAGGGAACCACACTGGAAACAACCGATACCGTGGTCAGGGCATTTGAATCGTATTTACAGCGTGTATCAGAGGTAACCAATTATGTGTCTTATGTGGGGACTGCTTCACCAATAGATTTTAACGGATTGGTACGGCATTACTATTTGAGAAAGGGAAGCAATGTTGCAGATATCAGAATAAACCTGACTGATAAGGCGAAGCGTAAACAGCAGAGTCATGAAGTAGCACTTCGATTGCGCAATAACCTGGAAAAAATTGCTGAACGTTTGAATGCGAATATCAAAATTGTAGAAGCGCCGCCCGGCCCCCCTGTTATCTCCACAATAGTAGCTGAAATTTATGGCAACCCTGACAAGTCCTATCAGGAGCTGATTTCAGCTTCTGCATATATCAAAGATGTTATGTTTGAGGAACCATTTGTGGTCGATATTGATGACATTGTCGAGACACCCCGGGATAAAATCAATTTTGTTCTAAACAAAGAAAAGTCTGCCTTGCACGGCGTATCCACTGACGCGATAATTCATACAATGAGACTATCCCTGTCAGGAAGTACTCCGGCGACAGTACATCTATCGGGTGAACGACAGCCGCTTTTCATCAGATTAATCTTGCCGAGAGCAAAAAGATCAAGCGTGGCGGACCTGTCGCAGATATCGGTAAAGGCCAGAACCGGCCATATGGTGCAGCTCGGCGAATTGGGTACATTTTTACATACTCGGGAAGACCAGACAATCTATCATAAAAATTTAGAAAGGGTCGTGTATGTCTTCGGAGAGACAGCAGGCCGAGCCCCTGCCGAGGCCATTCTGGACATGCAATCAAAGCTTAAAAAGAATCCTGTCCCCTCTGGAATCAGGGTTGAGTGGGCAGGAGAAGGTGAGTGGGGGATTACCCTGACGGTTTTTCGAGATATGGGCATTGCTTTTGGAGCAGCAATGATCGGGATTTATGTTCTTCTTATTATACAGACAGGCTCTTTTTTCATGCCATTGATTATTATGACAGCTATCCCGGTAACAATAATCGGAATAATGCCCGGGTTCCGGATTCTGAATCTGCTCACAAACCATCCGATAGAAGGCTTTCAAAACCCGGTGTTTTTTACTGCTACCAGTATGATCGGCATGATTGCGCTTGGAGGAATTGTGGTAAGGAACTCTATTGTCCTGATAGAATTTATCCACGATGCCTTGAAGCAGGGGCTACCCTTAAAGGAAGCCATCCTGCAAAGCGGCGCCATACGTTTCAGGCCGATAGTACTCACTGCCGCAACCACAGCATTGGGCGCCTGGCCTATCACCCTTGACCCGATATTTTCCGGTCTGGCCTGGGCATTAATCTTTGGACTTTTTGCTTCAACAGCGTTTACTCTGGTTATTGTGCCGGTGGTGTATTATTTAATATTCAAGAATTCAAGAATATATAATTGGTGAAACACTCATGTCACTGATCTTGACTTCAACCGCAAACCATGGTTTGTTTCTTAACAAGGGATTAAATGTAGACGGAATTTATGTGAAATTGAAATAGTCTTAACCAGAAATTTGAAAATTCAATTATGAGATTAATCGGGGATGGCGGGCACTTAAATTTAAGTGCCCGCCATCCCCGGTTGTTAGCAAGTTATTTTTGAGTTTTCAAATTTCTGTTAACCGTGAATCGACAACCGTTACGAAGTAACTTTGTATAAATGGAATATTTTCTTGAACTTGTTCTTGGGGGGCTGACTCGAGGGAGTATATATGCTCTTATTGCTCTTGGCTATACCATGGTATACGGTATTATTGAGTTGATCAATTTTGCCCATGGTGAAATTTATATGATAGGTGCATTTACCGCCCTTATTTTTACTAGTGTTCTGACATTACTGGGTTTTAACGAGATTGCAGTAATTGTGCTGGCGTCTCTATTGGCAGTGATATATTCTTCGGCGTATGGCTATACCGTTGAAAAGATAGTTTACAAGCCACTTCGTCATGCTCCGCGCCTTTCACCTCTTATTAGCGCCATTGGCATGTCAATTTTTCTTCAAAATTATGTACTGTTGGCACAAACATCCGATTTTCTGCCCTTCCCTAACCTTATTCCTGAATTTGAATTTATAAAGCCATACAGGTATATTATTAGTTCACCGGAAATAGTCATTCTGATTACTACCTCGACAGTTATGATTTTACTGACTTTTCTGATCAAGTTTACCAGGATAGGAAAGGCTATGCGTGCAACAGCCCAAGACATGAATATGGCCATGCTTGTTGGAGTAAATGTTAATCGTGTAATTTCTATAACATTTGTTATAGGCTCCGCATTGGCCGCACTGGGCGGAGTCCTGATTGCCTCCCATGTTGGTCAGATAAATTTTTATATTGGTTTTATCGCAGGAATAAAAGCTTTTACCGCTGCCGTGCTTGGCGGAATAGGCAGTATCCCCGGCGCTGTTTTAGGCGCACTTATTCTCGGTCTGACAGAAAGTTTTGCAACCGGTTACGTTTCAAGTGATTATGAAGATGTTTTTGCTTTTGGATTACTTGTGCTGATTCTTATATTCAGACCTGCCGGCATTCTCGGGCGGGTTACAACTAAAAAAGTATAATGATTAAATTTCAAGAAATAAAAAAATCATTTCTTGTTTCGCTCTGGTTTATGTTTTTGACATTTCCTATAATGGTAATCCGTGTCAATCCTATAGAGAAAATTGTTGAATGGCGCTGGAAAAACATGATTATCGTAGGAATCGGAAGTTTTTTGCTTTCCTTTGTTTGGCGTTATATGCTGAAAAAAAGGGAAGCCGGGGAAAAACGAGCTGAAACCTGGGAATCAGGCAAAACTTCTTTCATGCAGAGGATATTGGAAGAACGCAGATTCTATATTCCTTTAGTGACAGGCTTAACTATTATCGCAGTCGCTTTTCCTTTTATCTTTTCCATGTATCAGACCAGTATAATGACAACCGCTTTAATGTATATTGTCCTTGGTCTAGGTCTTAACATCGTGGTGGGTCTTGCAGGGTTGCTTGATCTTGGGTATGTTGCCTTTTATGCTGTAGGCGCTTATAGTTATGCATTGCTGAACCACCATTTTGGTCTTGGTTTCTGGTCGGCACTCCCCATAGGAGCTGTATTGGGCTTTATTTTCGGCATACTTCTTGGTTTTCCGGTGCTGCGTTTGCGAGGTGACTATCTTGCCATTGTAACCCTTGGGTTTGGAGAAATAATCAGACTTGTATTGAAAAACTGGAATGAATTCTCTTTTGGCCCAAGCGGCATTGCCAATATTGACAGGCCGGGTTTTTTTGGTATCCAATTCTCCCTTCAGGCTGCAACCATATATCTTTATTTTCTTATGATCGGACTTGTCATATTTACGATTATTGTAGTTAACAGGTTGCAGAATTCAAGAATAGGCAGGGCATGGATAGCGTTAAGAGAGGACGAAACAGCATGCCAGGCCATGGGAATTGACAAAACCAGGACAAAGCTGAGGGCATTTGCACTTGGTGCAACATGGGCCGGAATGGTTGGTGTAATATTTGCCGCCAAAACTACTTTTATTAATCCCGCAAGTTTTACCTTCCTTGAATCAGCCATGATACTTTCAATCGTAGTTCTGGGAGGCATGGGTTCGATTTCAGGCGTTATTATCGGAGCTTTAATCCTGATACTTCTGCCTGAATATCTTAGAGCTTTTTCCGACTACAGAGTGCTTATTTTTGGAGCCATTATGGTAATCATGATGGTCTTTCGTCCTCAGGGTATAATTTCCAATATACGCCGCACTTATAAATTTAATGAATAGGATCATGAATACTATTCTGGAAGTTAAAAATTTAACTATGGATTTTGGCGGCCTGCGGGCTCTGGACCACCTTGATCTGAATGTGGTTGAAGGAGAAATAACGGCCATTATCGGTCCGAATGGGGCAGGCAAAACAACTTTTTTTAACTGTATAACCGGAATATACAATCCCAATGAAGGAGAAATACTAAGTTCACCTCCAGGGAAAAAACGTAAAAAAATAAATGGGTTAAAACCAAATCACGTTACAAAAAAAGGTATAGCCCGTACTTTTCAAAATATCCGTCTTTTTTCTAATATGACTGTTCTTGAGAATGTTATGATCGGACGCCACTGCCGTACTTCTTCGGGTATTATTGGCGCTATATTAAGAGGAAGGTCAACAATTAAAGAAGAAAAGGATGTGGTTGATTTCAGCTACAACATTTTAAAAAAAACGGGCATTTCGCACCTTGTTAATGAATTTGCAAAAAATCTTCCTTACGGAGCGCAAAGGCGTCTTGAAATAGCAAGAGCAATAGCTACTGAACCTTTTCTGCTTCTTTTGGATGAACCAGCCGCCGGAATGAATCCCCGGGAAACCAGGGAACTTGATGAACTGATAACAAGACTGCGAGACGAAGACAATATTTCCATACTGATGATTGAGCATGACATGAAGTTGGTTATGAGCCTGTCCGACAGGATATTTGTTGTGGATTACGGAAGAAAAATTGCACAGGGAACTCCTTGTGATATAATTAATAATCCAATAGTAATAAAAGCCTACCTTGGTGAGGATTTTGATGCTTAGGCTAAGGAATATAAACTCATTCTATGGAAATATTCAGGTGCTGAAAAATGTAAATATTGAGATTTCCAAAGGAGAAATTATAACTCTTATCGGTGCAAACGGGGCGGGCAAAACAACAACTCTTATGACGATCTCGGGTTTAGTTCCACCGCGTTCAGGCGAAATCACTTTTATGGGAAAAACTATTCATAATATGAGTCCGGACAGGATCGTTTCGCTTGGAATCAGCCAGGTGCCTGAGGGTCGAAGAATTTTTCCATATTTAACGGTTCTGGAAAATCTGGACATGGGGGCCTTTTTAAGGTCAGACAAAAAAAATATAAAAAAAGATATGGAATACATTTTTGACCTTTTTCCGATTCTTGATCAAAGGAGGAATCAGTCAGGGGGAACTTTAAGCGGAGGCGAGCAGCAAATGCTTGCCATTTCAAGGGCAATAATGGCAAGGCCGACGCTTTTGTTGCTGGATGAACCGTCCCTGGGACTGGCCCCTCTTATATTAAGACAACTATTTGAAACCATAAAGAAAATAACTATCGAAAACCGGATAACCGTTTTTCTTGTGGAACAGAATGCAAATCTTGCGCTGAAAGCAGCTCACAGGGGCTATGTTATGGAGAACGGATGTATAACTCTTTCAGATTCCGCAGAAAATCTTCTTTCAAATGAAAATGTAAGAAAAGCATATCTGGGGTTGTAAAGTTTATGATTTATCTCCTTTATCATTCTCCAGTTTGTCAGCTTCTTTTTTTTCAGTGTCGGTTGTTGCGCTTTTAAAATTTTTTATTGCCTTACCTACACCTGCTCCTATTTCCGGCAGTTTACCTGCTCCGAATATAATCAGGATAATAACAAGTATTATTATAAGTTCGGGCATACCAATTCCAAACATAAAATCCTCCTATTTGTTTGTTGGGTTCGTTCAGCTTCAATTCCTGTAGAAGCCGCAATTTTATAATTATCATCAATATATAATATAACATCAGCATAGATTTAGTATCAATCTTTTATAAAGCCGTCAAGCTTATCTATTTCTTGTAAACTTATTGATCTCATGATAGTTAAGAAATGTGGAAGTTATGTCGTCCACGTTCATAAGGAACAAAAAAACGAAAGGAGAATGAATTGTGATTAAAAACTTTCAGGCAAACGGTCTTCCTGCTTTAATAGGAAGCCTTCCTATGGATGACTATGCAGAAGCCACAAAACTTGTTTTCAGGCATACTCCTGAAATTCCCTTATGGGTTCAGCTTCCGGTTTATAAAGAAGAAGGAATGATCGCACAGTTTGTTCCCGGTTTGCCGGGTATTGTAGTTGAAAAAGAAAGAACTTATATAGATACAAGCGCAGGAGGTTTTGGTGAAGATCTTCTGAACTTTTATGAGGACTACATAGCTGTAGTTGAAGGAGGGGCAGACCTTGCCAAATCAAGATTTGTTCTGACAGAAGATACGGCAAAAGGGTTTTTTGAGCTTACAAAGCAATTAAAGGCCGTTTCCGTTCCTTTAGTTGCAGTGAAAGGCCAAACAACAGGTCCTGTAACTTTTTGCACTGGAATGAACGACCAGAATGGAAAGGCCATATTTTATGACGAACAGATAAGGGATGCGGCTGTAAAGCTTTTGGCTCTCAAGGCCGGATGGCAGGTCAGAGAGCTTTCAAAATTCGGAGTTCCTGCAATTATTTTTTTTGATGAACCTATACTTGCCGGTTTCGGCTCATCGGCATTTATAAGCATATCAAAGGAAGAAGTTAAAAAGTGTTTTGAAGAAGTTATAGAAGCCGTTCATTCAGAAGGCGGTATCGCAGGAATACACGTTTGCGCCAATACTGACTGGTCGCTTGTTTTCGAATCTTCAGCAGATATAATCAGTTTTGATGCTTATTCTTTTTTTGACAAATTTATTCTCTACGCTGATCATATTAAAAAATTTGTGGAATCAGGACGTATTCTTGCATGGGGCATAGTGCCTACTTCAAAAGCAGAGGATGTCGAAAAAGAGACAGCCGATTCGCTGGTAACAAGATGGGAAGACAAAGTGAGAGATTTAGAAACTCTTGGATTTAACAGGTCTAAAATCCTGTCTCAGTCTTTAATAACTCCAAGTTGCGGTACAGGTTCCTTAAGCCTGAAAAATGCAAAAAAGGTTTTAAAATTGACAAGGGAGGTATCGGATAGATTAAGAAGTTAAAAGCCATTAGCCATTAGCTAAAAGCCCGCACCAAAGGTGCGCTAACTTAAGGGCTCATTCAAAGTTGAACGATTTTTGGGGAAGAAATGTGCTGAGATCTTGATTCATAAAAGTTCGCAAAAAATGACTTTTAAGTTTCTATCACTTAAAAATTGAATCAGCTCGCTGTGTAGAGGGACTGTTGATATAAGTATTTTGTGGCTATTAACATCTGCAATTAGGAATCCTGGTATAGTTAACGAAGTATTATATTTTTTAGGTCTTTGCGCGACAAAAAGCATTGGATTGGTTGTGTAATCAAGCCCAATACCTTTAAGAAGTTTTTCTATAATGGTATTTATATTATCCCCTGTATCTATTCGGATGACATCCATACCGGCTTTTTTAATAGCTTTTAGTGCCTCACCATAGATATCTCCGAAGTCAACAATCAGTGGAGAATCATCTTTTAACGATATGAGATTTGATAAGGCTTCAACTTGAATCCCTTTGTATGGAAATGTAATGTTGATGTTTTGCTCATATCGGCAGCCTATTGCTTTAAGCAAATCATTTACAATGATTTTTTTTCCTCGGTCTTTGATAAAAGATACATTTTTATCAGCTCTACAGAATTGATCCTTTTTTGTATTATGATGTATAATTTTTCTATCTTTAATTATATCTTTAACAATTATGCCACGGGATTCAAGATAGCGGCAAATTGAACCTGGTGTACGTTCATCCGGATTTTCAACAAAATTTATACAAACAGTCTCAATTATCCACTTTGCAGTAATATTTACTTCCATGCCCTGATCTGAAAATGACAATTTGTTTTTTACACTATTTTTGAATACCGAATTAATAGCCAAATCAAATAGTTGCTCTGAAGATAATCTATGCGAAATTGGAACGATTATTACATTCTTCCAAAATGATTTTACCGCATTCAAAGCATATTCTTGTATATCATATTCCTGAAAAATTATTCTGCTTTGATTTTTAAGCTCTATAACAGGAAATATAGAAGTATCTAAGCCGAAATCCTCTTCTCCTTGTATCGGAAAATAGTATATGCCTTTATTCAGGAGTTTTGCTTCCAGGGCTTGAGCCAGTTGCTTAAAAGACGACGGCTTAATATCTATTTCATCTTTTGCATATAAACCGGCTGTATCGTCCGGCAAAATTTTTTTTACAATATTGCCGGAAGCATCAAAAAGAGATTTGTACCAGGACTGGTTTCTAATGGATGGATTGGGAATATAAACTTTTTGATTGATTTGGATAGAATTTGGATCAACGATTTCCGGATTGATAAGCCTGAACAATTTCATTCCTTCTCTATATAATTCTGTTGTTGCCCTATCTGTGTGATAACCTTGCACAACTATCCGTGATAAACAATCTCCTTGTTTTATTGTATATACAGTCGAGTGGTTTTTTAGAATTTCAGGTATGCTTGAGATGGTTACAAATGGAATAGTAACGATTCCGGAAGATTGGCCCATAATAGAATCACGGCTCAACATCTTTAAGGGGATAAAAATATGCTGACCGGGTAAAATTCTATTTATGTTATGAATATTTATATTAATACGTTTAAATATGGTTAAAAATTCAGGAAAATCCTTTTGTGAAATTTCACCTCTTTGCTCGAAAAGCTTAAATATCCAATCATTTTTTTGAACAATATAAGGATCGCACAAAATATCCCGCCCTTTATCTTTCCTGATCACATAGCTTTTATATAAAAAAGCTGCGTTTACATCATAAAGAGGGATTATGATAAATATTATTAAACTCAGAAAAATGGATATTAATGATTTAAGCATATTTAAGGTTCAGGGTTCAGGGTTCA
>JAJSZO010000033.1:13266-16244 GCA_030262795.1 Deltaproteobacteria bacterium
GGGTTCAGGGTTCAAGGGTTATCAGGTTTACGGTTTACACTTTTTTCAGATTTAGAGCATTAGCTATTTCTTCTGATACACGTTTGACAAATTGTTGAAAATCTTTTCCAGTTAATGGCTTGCCGGGTGCAGGAACTTTTTCAAGGTCTTTTGGCCGGACAAAAACAGGAGAATTAATTAAATCCTGATTTGGAGAAATTTCAAATTCTTTCGGAAAGTTATTTTCAAAATACATCTCCTGAAAACCCGAAAATTTTAATGCATGAGCGGTTGAATCAACGATGGCAACATCATTTTTTCCAATAATTTTTTGCTCATATGCTGAAACAAGAGCTGCCAATGATTCTCCGCCATGAGTACATGCGATGTGTCCGTTTCGATTTGCGAGAAGCTCCCAGTCCATGATCTCCTGCTCAGACACTTCAACAAAAAAGACATTCTGTTTGTCAGACATTCTGTTATAAAGATCAACGAGATGAATTACCCGTGGCATTGATACAGGATTGCCGATCATAGCTGCCTGAGCCACGCTGGGCTTTACTGTTACGGGAACAAATTTCCGTTTTTCCGCATCAGGCTCCAAATAATATTTGTAAACAGGGTTGGCATGCCTTGACTGCACACCGATTATTTTTGGCAATGTCTTTATAATCCCTGTTTCAAAAAATTTTAAAAATCCGCTCATAACTGCTGTAATATTACCTGCATTGCCGATAGGTAATATTATGACCTTGTTGCTCATATCATATTCAAAATCCTGGGCGATCTCATACGAATATGACTCCTGACCAAGTATCCTCCAGGCATTTTTGGAGTTTAACAGCGCTACATTATATTTCTCCGACAAAGCTTCAACAACTTTCATGCAGTCGTCAAACACACCTGGAATTTCAAACACTGATGCCCCGCTTCCCAAAGGTTGCGACAATTGTTGCGGAGTTACTTTCTTATGTGGAAGAAGTACCGCTGATTTTACATTGGGCTTAAGATAAGAGGCATATAATGCCGCAGATGCGGAAGTATCTCCCGTAGAAGCGCATATTGCCAAGATATCAGAAGAAATATATCCCTTGCTTACGATAAAGGATATATAGCTCAAAGCGCTTGCCATACCCCTGTCTTTAAAGGACGCACTTGGATTCTGTCCATCGTTTTTAAAGTAAAATCTGATTCCGGCCTTTTTCTGCAAAAAAGAATTTGCTTCAATAACCGGTGTATGTCCTTCTCCGAGATAAATAATTGAATCCAGAGGTATAATCGGACCAATAAATTCATGATATAAATAAATTCCTTTTAGAGCGGAAATTTTGAGCATCTTGCGATAATCAAAAATCCTGTGCCACAATTCTCCGGGAATTTTTTTAAGCCTGTCAAAATTTGCATCATAAATAAGCAATACCTGCCCGCACTCCGGACATGTGTATAGCAATTTTTTTATACCGTATTCCAGTCCGCATCCCAAACAGCGATATATAAGCCTCCCTTCCTGATCTGAACCTGGATCGGGAATCAGATACGGCTGAATATCTTCAGGAAAATTTTCAAGTTTCATAGATAGATTCTTTTTGTAACAGTTTTTAAGCCTTCTCTTTTTGAATTGACGAAGCTTTCATATATGGTTGAAGTATCTCGGGAATTGCTACAGATCCGTTCGGATTCTGGAAGTTTTCAAGTATAGCCGCAACCGTGCGGCCAACAGCAAGGCCGGATCCATTCAATGTATGCACAAGTTCGGTTCCTTTTTTCCCTTTCCTCCTGAATCTGATATTTGCACGCCTTGCCTGAAAGCTTTCAAAATTACTGCAAGACGAAATTTCTCTATAAACACCCTGGGCCGGCATCCAGACTTCAATATCATATGTTTTAGCGGCGGAAAAACCAAGATCTCCGGTACAAAGATCAACCACACGATAAGGAAGATTCAACTTTTTAAGAATTTCTTCCGCATTATTTAATAGTTTCTCAAGCTCGTCATATGAGTTTTCGGGTGTTGAAAATTTGACCAGCTCAATCTTGTTAAATTGATGCTGTCTTATTAATCCCTT
Organism: Deltaproteobacteria bacterium; assembly: GCA_030262795.1. GTDB lineage: Bacteria > Desulfobacterota > Desulfobacteria > Desulfobacterales > ETH-SRB1 > B13-G4. The sequence goes on from JAJSZO010000033.1 coordinate 15,312, forward strand.
TGTATCCTTTCCATAAGATCCGGCCTCAGACCGAAAACATGGAGTATAGGCAGTGTATAAAATGGGCAACTTGTCTTCTTCCAATATTTCATTCTGGTGAATATTGGTCAACGGTACTTCAGCGGTTGGTATCATAAAATAATCCCAGCCACTCAGCTTGAAAAGATCCTCTTCAAACTTAGGCAACTGTCCGGTATTGGTCATGCTCTTACGATTTACAATAAAAGGAGGAAGAATTTCTTTATAATGATTTTCTGTAGTATGAATATCAAGCATAAAATTAATCAGAGATCTTTCTAATTTTGCTCCTTTTCCCAAATAGAGAGGAAAACGCGCTCCGGTAATCCTGGAAGCTCTGTCAAAATCAAAAATTCCAAGATTTTCGCCGAGTAACCAATGGGGTTTGGGTTCAAAATCAAAATCCGGGCATTTCCCAACTTGTCTTATGGTTTTATTTTCAGAACTATCTTTTCCTGCAGGAACAGATGCGTGAGGGATATTGGGCAATCTAATAAGGATGTTTTTTACTTTTTCTTCCATTTCGGTCAAAAATTTTTCTAAATTTTTAATCCGGCCAGAAACTTCACGCATTTCATTTACAAAATCTTTTGTGTCCTCACCCTCTTTTTTCATAATTGCTATCTGATCGGAGACCTTATTGCGTTGATGCCTCAAAGCTTCTATCTCAAGAAGAAAATCTCTGCGTTTTACGTCGCAACTTACTAAACTTTCAAGATCCGCTGTTTCACCTCGTGCTGAAAGAACTTCTTGAATTAAAGATAAATTTTGAATAACAAACTTGATTTCCAGCATAACATACCTATGTTTTAGCTATTATACGGCATCTTTAATTTGCCGATTTATATTTTTTAGAAGTGGTTCTATCTTCGGATAGAACAAAGTGAGATAGAGCTTGAACTGCCTAATGTTATG
>JAJSZO010000034.1 GCA_030262795.1 Deltaproteobacteria bacterium
CTCCTGTATTTACACTGCAAACCTGCTTAAGGCCATTTTCCAGTTCAAGATTATAATCTATCTTGAGATCAATGGGATCCGGCATTTTTATTTTCACCTCGTCGTTTTTAACTTGAGCTGAAACAACACCGGCTTCTGTTTCGAAAGATACTTTTGTTCCTGAAATTTCGTTTAAATATGCAAAGCGGGCCGCACATCTTGCTCCATTTCCGCACATTTCAGCAGAGCTTCCGTCAGAATTAAAAAAACGCCATTTAAAATCAACGTTTTCAGATTTTTCAACAAGTATAAGGCCGTCAGCGCCAACAGATATTTTTCTGCGGCAAACCCTGGCGATAAAATTCTGCAAATTATTTTCAACAACAACTCTATTCCTGTTGTCAATAATAATAAAGTCGTTACCGCTTCCGCTCATTTTGTAAAAAGCAATCTGATTCATTAAATTTCCGTTCTAATTTGCATCCCAACTTCACCATATCTTTAATTGATCTTTATTCGCAAAAGTCCTCGAAATAGCTCGCTATTCCTGCGGTTTTGCGAATAAAGATCAATTAAATCTACGGCAAATTTGGGCGCAAATTCTATCAAGTTATTTTTTTACCGAACCCTTAACCTAACATTTTAGTTTTATAACACAAACCGGCTGAGCGTAAGCTTCAGGTGTGATACATTCAAAACATGAAACTGTCTGAGCGTATTAGATATCGTTAAGAAAGAATCCATTATAAAATGCTATTTTTTGTACGGCTGTTTGCTCAATTACCACAATTTCTTTATAGTTATGGCTGATTCTTTCTTTACGATATCTTATGCGTGAGTTTTTCATGATTTGAATGTATTATACCTGAAGCTGAAGCATACAGAGTTCAAGGTTCAGGGTTCAGGGTTCAGGGTTCAAGGAAGGCTGCCATTTTATGTATTCCTTAAAACATCAATACATGAGAGGACGATCTCTAAGAAATTTTGGCTTATCACTTTTAATTCTAATCCATTGAAATTATTACATAATAATTCATTAGGGAAACTTTTATTATAAAAACGACGGAATAGACTCCCCTTTAATTAAATCTTCATAATTCTGCCTCGCCTTTATCACATGAAACTGATCATCCCTTACCATAACCTCGGCCACCTTAAGCCTTGAACAATAGTTGGACGACATCACAAATCCATAAGCGCCGGCACTCATCACCGCAAGAAGATCACCCTGCCTTAAATCGGCAATTCTTCGGTCAGCCGCTAAAAAATCTCCTGTCTCACAAATAGGCCCCACAACATCCGCAACTATTTGTTCACTTTCAAGCTTAACAACAGGCTTGATGACATGAAATGCGTTGTACAAAGTCGGCCTGACCAGATCATTCATTCCTGCATCAACTATAACGAATTCCTTTGCCTTCCCCGACTTTCTGTAAAGAACCTTAGCAACAAGTATTCCTGCATTCCCTACAATAACTCTGCCCGGCTCCAGAATAAGTTTTACGTGCATATCTTCAATTGCCTGCATAATTGATCTTGCATATTCACCGGGATGCGGGGGTGATTCATCATCATATGTTATTCCAAGGCCACCACCCATATCAATATATTTAATATCAATATTGAGCCCCCTGAGTTTATTTATCAGAACTTTTATCCTGTTAAGGGCATCTTTAAATGGTTCTGCTTTTGTAATCTGCGATCCTATGTGGCAGTCAATACCAATAACATCAATATTCCCAAGCCTGCCGGCTATCTTATAAGCTTTAATTGCAGTTTCTGTGTCAATTCCGAACTTATTTTTCTCAAGTCCGGTCGAAATATAAGGATGGGTCTTTGGATCAACATCAGGGTTCACTCTAATGGCAACAGGAGCTTTCTTTTTCAATAACCTTGCCCTGTCGTTTATAAGCTCAAGTTCTTCAATGGACTCAATATTAAACATAAGTATTCCGGAATTAAGAGCATAATCAATCTCATTCTTGCGTTTTCCGACACCTGAATAAACTATTTTTTCCGGTGGAATACCGGCTTTTAAACCACGGTAAAGCTCACCGCCTGAAACAATATCAAGGCCGCTTCCAAGATCCGCAAAAAGTTTTAAAATCGCCAGGTTGGTGTTTGCTTTCGCAGAAAAACACACAAGCCGGTCTATTCCATCAAAGGAATCATTAAATGTAAAAAAATGACGTTTCAAAGTCGCATAGCTGTATAAATAAAAAGGAGTGCCCACCTTTTCTGCAATCAATTTTATGGGAACATCTTCGCAATACAGCTCATTATCAAGGTAATTAAAATGATGCATAAATATTCTCTACTCGTTGCTGGTTACTGGTTGCTCAAGAAACGCTCTTGCCGGCGCTAATCCTGAAAATCAGAAAAGGGGACGAAATAACTTCCCCAGGCAGGCGCATAAATGTGAGTCAAATTTGTTCTATCTTAGGAACGTGGACGAAATAACTTCCACAACTATGCATCACAGCTTCAGGCCGCCTTTGTTCGATCTCAAACCCCAAAAATATTGAAATAGCCCGCTATTCCATCAACTTTTGTGATCTGAGATCAAACAAATTCGACCCAAATCTGTGCGCCTACTTGGGGAAGTTATTTTGTCCACATTCCTTAGGGACTTGGAAATAAAGAATATACCATCTTGCTTGTCTTTTTGCCCATCTTCGGCGTTGCGGCTTCCGTTACATAGCCCGCTATGCGCTTTCAGCCGCGCCTTGAAGATGAACAAAAATCCTGCGCAATCTTGGTATATTTTTTATTTCCAAGTCCCTCAAATCACAAAAGTTGATGGAATAGCAAGCTATTTTGATATTTTTGGGGTTTGAGATTAGAATTGCCGGTGCTTGTGAAAATCAGGTTCAAAATTTCACGGTTCAAGGTTGGAGAGCGATGAAGATTCGAATGGTAGCGCATTACAAATTCACGACTTGTGACTGTGGTAAACTCGACACTTGCAGGATTTAGGTTGCATGCTAAAATAAACTATGCTAACTTTAAATTATTATGAAACAATATATTGTTGATGAGCTAAGGCTTGGAGAATCCGAAAAGATTAAAACTTATCTTGATGAGAATGCTGGTCATTCAAAGATGGACGGAATATACCGGATAGAGCTTGATAAAAATATTCTAGCCGACATTCAGGCAGAACATAAAGAATGCCAGCCATTTTATTTTGCAATAAACATAAAACCTGCCAGTGTATCCTGTGAACTTCTTGTAAGATCCAGAAATATAATACGATGTAATTGTATAAGCTATGCGACCGAAGCCCAACGCAACTGGATTATTCAGTTTATCGACTCAATGTTCACAAAACTGGAAATAATAGCATAGGGATCCGGATACTAATCTCTAACCCCCTAATTCCTGATTTATAAATCACGGTACTTGATATATATGATACGCACCCTGATTATTGCAATATTTACTCTTCCTGCTACAATTTTCTTAAGCAGCCTGACCATACTTGTTTCTCTTATAAATAGAAATGGCGATCTGGCTTATAATATTACAAAAACATGGGCAAAATTTGTACTTGCCGTCAGCCGCATTAAAGTAACCGTTCAGGGCAGCCATAATATACGACCTGACAGGTCTTATATATATATGTCTAACCATCAGAGCAATTTTGATATTCCGGTTGCGCTGGCTTATTTTCCTTTTAAGTTCAGATGGGTTGCAAAAACAGAACTTTTCAAGATACCGATTTTCGGTAATGCAATGCATAGGATAGGACATATTAGTATTGACCGTTCAAATCGCAGAGCTGCTTTTAAAAGCTTAAAAAAGGCTGCGAGAAATATTCAGGAAGGAGTTTCCGTATTAATCTATCCTGAGGGCACACGCAGCAAAGATGGTAATATCGGACCATTTAAAAACGGCGGATTTGTTTTAGCAGTGGAATCCGGAGCTTCGATAGTTCCTGTAATAATACATGGAACGTGGCCTATCATGTCTAAGGATAAAATCCTTGTAAAATCGGGGAATGTTACTATAGAAATCCAAAAACCAATTGAAACAAAAAATTATAATAGAAAAACCAGGGACGATCTTCTGAAAAAAGTAAGAAATGTTATTTGTGAATCTTTTGAGAAGGGAAAAAGAGGTAAATTGTGAAATTGAAAATAATCCCATTGGGCGGGTTGGGAGAAATCGGCCTTAATATGATGGCCTTTGAATACGGGGATACTATTTTTGTTGTTGATGCAGGCCTTATGTTTCCTGAAGATCATATGCTTGGTGTTGACTATGTTATACCTGATATCAATTACCTGAAAGAGAATAAGTCCAAAGTTTCAGGAATTGTTTTAACTCATGCTCACGAAGATCATATTGGAGCTCTGCCCTATCTGCTTAAAGAAATAAATGTTCCGGTCTTTGGAACTCGTTTCACGCTTGGGATGGTAAGGCACAAACTTGAAGAGCATGGCCTTCTTTCGTCAACTTCTCTCCATGAAATTTCTCATAAAAAAAAACTTACGATAGGAATCTTTGAGCTTGAGTTTATTCGTGTAAGTCACAGCGTTGTGGATGGCGTAGGGATTGTCATTAAAACTCCTTATGGGCTTATTGTACACACGGGCGATTTTAAAATCAGCCATACGCCGGTGGATGGCGTAATGACCGATCTAAACAAGTTCGCGAGGTGTGGCGATGAAGGAGTCCTTGCTCTGCTGTCAGATTCCACAAATGTGGAAAAGGAAGGCTATACTCTTTCCGACAAGAAAATAGGTGAAACACTGGCAAAAATAATTGCTGAAAGCAAAGGGCGTATCATTGTCGCTCTTTTTGCTTCTAATGTCGCAAGGATAGAGCAAATAATTAATATTGCAAAGTCAAAGGGCAGAAAAGTACTAATTAACGGCAGAAGTATAGAGGTTAGCACAAATATTGCAAAAGATCTTGGATACATCCATATCTCTGAAAAGATGGAAATTGATATTAAACAAATTAATAACGTTAAAGACGATGAAATAATAATAATAACAACCGGCAGCCAGGGAGAACCCATGTCGGCTTTGGCCCGTATGTCGAGAGGCATCCATAAACAAATAAAAATCAAGGAAGGCGATACAGTCATCTTTTCATCAAAATTCATTCCCGGAAATGAAAAAGCTATTTCAAATATTATAAACAATCTTTACAGAAAAGGCGCTGACGTTATTTATGAAAAAATTTCAGCCATTCATGTATCAGGCCATGCTTTTCAAGAAGAATTAAAACTAATGATAAACCTTACCAAACCTGAACATTTCATTCCGATACACGGTGAATACCGGCACCTGATTCTGCACACTCGGCTTGCCGAACAGGTTGGCGTCGAAAAAGACAAAATACTTCTCGCTGAAAACGGCCATGTAATTGAATTTGATGAAAATGGGGGAAGAGTCCTTGACAAGATCATGACCGGCCGTGTGCTTATTGACGGGAAAGGAGTCGGTGATGTCGGGAGAAGTGTACTAAAAGAAAGACGTATGCTATCAAGAGATGGTTTTGTTGTAGTTAACATGGTTTTTGACGAAGAGACAGGAATAATTGTGCATGGCCCGGAAATTGTTTCACATGGTTTTGTATTTGAGATGGAAAAAGGACATCTTCTCGAAGACGCAAAGTGCGTAATACTTGAAATTTTAGAAGAAACAGGTCCGGATGTCCCTGACAGAATTGATAAAATCAAATCTCGGATGCAGACGGTTCTAAAGAAATATTTTTATTTTACAATAGGGCGTCGTCCGGTTATACTACCTTTCATTATAGAAGTATGAGCTGGGTTCAAGGTTCAAGGTTCAAGGTTCAGGGTTCAGGGTTCAGGGTTTTGGGCTTTAGGGTTTTGGGCTTTAGGGGTTTTGGGTTCAATGTTTAGCATTTTGTTTTAAAAAAATTATGCGCAAAGAAATTATCGGCATTTTCCTCTTTTTCCTAGTAATTTTCACACTGGGCAGTCTTTTATCTTACAGCCCTGAAGATCCCTCAATTCATAATGCAAAGGCGGCAGGTAATGTTAACAATCTGTTCGGAATATTTGGAGCTCACGTCTCAAGTATTTTAATCGGGCTGTTTGGGCTGGGAGCGTTCTGGATACCGATATTATTTCTTTTATCCAGCGTACATTTTTTTGGTGACTATCAGGGGAAAGCTATTATCCTGATAATGGCTGGTGGAATTATTCTTATTATTTCTACTGGAAGCCTTCTTGCATCGCAGCAAAACCACTTCATGATTTTTGGAAGCAAATTTTCATCCGGCGGTATAATAGGCATCCCCATCAAGTCATTTCTTGTCAAATATACAAATCATACAGGCAGCTCTGTTATACTTATCCTTATGTGGCTTATTGGTTTTATCATGGCCACAGGTTTTTCTTTAATCATCTTTTTGAAACGATTCCGGAATCTGATTATAAATGCAGTAAAAAGCACAAAAAAATTAATCATAATATTGAACGAACGAAGAAAAAAAGCCAAAAATCAATCAAAAATAAAAAAAGAGTATAGCAAAAAAAATGACCGCAAAATAAAGATAAAGACAATAGAATCCAGGCCAATCAGGGAATTGCCGGTTCCAAAGCAGGATGTTTTTGACTTTATGAAGGCTGAACAAAAGTTTCAACTTCCGTCTGTTAATTTGCTTGAAGATCCTGAAACAAGACTTACCTCTGCTGATGATAAAAATCTAAGAATGCTGTCGAAAGTGCTTGAAAAGAAACTTGAAGACTTCGGTGTGCAAGGGAAAGTTGCTACTATTATGCCGGGACCTGTTATTACAACTTTTGAATATGAACCTGCTCCCGGGATAAAGATCAGCAAAATAGTCGGCCTTACTGACGATCTTGCTCTCGCTCTTCGTGCGATAAGTATCAGGATTGTAGCGCCTATCCCGGGGAAAGCAGCTATCGGTATTGAGATTCCTAATGAGACAAGAGAAACTGTAAGACTAAAAGAAATTATCAGTTCAAGCAAATTTGAAAAATCAAAGTCAAAACTTACAATCTGTCTTGGCAAGGATATAATAGGAAATCCTGTAGTAGCAGAACTGGATAAAATGCCGCATCTTCTAATTGCAGGTGCAACCGGCGCAGGCAAAAGTGTAGCTCTGAATGCCATGATCTGCAGTTTTTTATTTAAAGCAAATCCTGATGAAATAAAACTTATAATGATAGATCCAAAAAGGATAGAACTTTCAAGCTATGATGGAATTCCACATCTTATAACCCCTGTTGTTGCTGATGTAAAAAAAGCAACCAATGCTCTTTTCTGGGCTGTTCGGGAGATGGAAAATAGATATAAATTGTTTGCAGAAAAAAAAGCGAAAAATATAAAACAGTACAATCAAACAATAGCGAGGGAAAAAGGAAAAACAAAAGAAGAAAATGCTCCTGAGAAACTTCCGCAGATTGTTATAATTATTGATGAGCTGGCTGATCTGATGATGGTTGCTTCGAGAGACGTTGAAGTCGCATTAATGCGTCTTGCGCAAATGGCAAGGGCCGCAGGCATGCATCTTATACTTGCAACCCAAAGGCCTTCAGTAGATGTGCTTACAGGAATTATAAAAGCTAATTTTCCGACACGTCTTTCCTTTCAGGTCTCTTCAAAAACAGATTCAAGGACAATAATTGATACAAATGGAGCAGAAAATCTTCTCGGAAATGGAGATATGCTTTTTTTGCCCCCGGGAACAGCCAAACTTCAGCGCATACATGGCGCATACATCTCGGAAGAAGAGATTGACGGAATAATTGAGTTTTTGAAAGAACAGAAAGCCCCGGAATATAACCATACAGTAATAACTGAACCTGAAAAAGAAAAAGACTCATCTGAAGATCTTGAACATGACGAAAAATATGATGAAGCTATAGCGCTTATTACTAAAACAGGCCAGGCTTCTATATCCATGATTCAGCGCCATTTGCGAATAGGATATAACAGAGCCGCACGAATTATAGAAATAATGGAGAAAGAGGAGATTGTAGGCCCTTCAGATGGTGTAAAACCAAGAGAAGTTCTTGTCCGCAGTTATGATAACATGCCTTGAGCGATTGCCGATTTTGCCGAATCTGCTGCGTTGAAGCGCATTCGCAATAACATACTATGGCTTCATGCTCTTCGCCTTGCATCTCCAGCAAACTCAACAATCGCTCAACTTGGGGTTTACTCAAAAATAAATTTACATTTTCAGGTGTCGAGGCACCTGCATGGCAAGGCGCGAGGAGGGCGAATAGCGAGCTATTTAACCGACGAGCAACGCAGTCATGCGGGATGGATCGGCGCATCAAAATGCGAAGTTATTTTTGAGTGAGCCCTTAGGTTAAACCTGAATTGAGCAATTTTTTATATGCATTTAAAATGTGCAAAAAAAGAGAAAATCCATTAGTAAGCGTAATAATTCCCACATATAATCGCGGCTGGATACTTAAAGAGACTATAGATTCTGTGCTGACCCAGGATTTTACAAATTTTGAACTGATTGTTGTAAATGATGGATCAACTGATAACACTCAGGATATCCTGAATTCGTACAAAGAAGATATAATTGTTTTACAGCAAAACAATAAAGGAGTAAGCGCTGCAAGGAATATGGGCATAGCTTCGGCATCAGGGCGATTGATTGCTTTTTTAGATTCCGATGATTTATGGCTTCCGAAAAAACTGTCCATACAGGTTGATTTTTTCAATGCAAATCTTGATGCTTTGATTTGCCAGACAGAAGAGATATGGGTAAGAAACGGCATAAGGGTCAATCCTGGAAAGCGGCACAAAAAATTGTCCGGGAGCATTTTCGAACCTTCACTTTATCTGTGCCTCGTCAGCCCTTCTGCAGTAATGATAAAACGCAGTCTTTTTGAAAACGCAGGTATGTTTGACGAAACCTTGCCGGCCTGTGAAGACTATGATCTGTGGCTCAGGGTAAGCTGCAGATACCCTGTATATCTTATAGATATTCCGCTGATAATAAAAAGAGGCGGACATAGCGACCAGCTTTCGAAATCTTCCTGCCTGGACAGATATCGAATACAATCTTTAAAAAAGATCATTAAAAGCAACTTGTTGACAGAAAATCAGAAGGCGGCAGCTATAAAGGCCATGCAGGAAAAGTGTACAATATATGCCAATGGTTGTCTGAAGCGCGACCGCAAAGAAAAAGTTTTATACTACAATGATCTTGCAGAAAGTTTTTTCTTGAACCCTTGAGTTTTCTAAATAGTGCCTGAACGAAAACTGCTAATTTTTCCAATTTCTGCGTCAGGAGCAAATTTTAATCCTCAAAATACCCCATGTATTCCTGCGGTTAAAATTTGCGCCTTCCTTGAACTTGAAAAAATTTTCAAGTTTTCGTTCGGGCACTAACTATTTACAATTTAATTGCCTTTGCATCAAAAACCGGTCCGTCCAGACATGCATGCAGATATTTTTCCGGTATTTTTTTGCTTTCCACAGCACAGCCAAGGCAGGCACCAATACCGCAAGCCATTATTGTTTCAATTGAAACCCTGCATGGTATTGAATACATTTCCGATATCAGTGCAAGAGGTTTTAGCATAGCTGTAGGACCGCAGCCATAAATAATATCAGGATGGTTTTTTTTAATTGATGTTTCAAGGATATCGGTAACAAATCCTTTTCTACCGGCACTTCCATCTTCTGTTGTAATGAAAACCTTCATCCCTAATCTTAAAAAGTCATCTTTGCATAACAAATCATGCTTTGATCTGCTTCCTATAAATACTGTACATTTTGAGATATCAGTATTTTTTTGCAGGTATGAAGCCAAAAAGAGCATCGGGGCAACTCCCACCCCGCCTGCAACGATAAAGACATTATTATAATTATCCGAAGTTATAAAACTATTACCGAGAGGGCCTATAATATCTATAATATCACCTTCTACGCACATTGATAGCTTTTTAGTGCATTTTCCGACCACCTTGTAAAGCACTTCAAGGCCTTCGAAGTCTCCATCCTTTGTTATAAGTCTGTGTATGGAAAAAGGGCGACGAAGAAGTGGATTAATCCGGTCTCCAAAGCGAAGCATTATAAATTGTCCGGGTTTTGCGTATGAATATTGTATATTACACTTAAAACCTATTCTGTAACAGGAAGGAGCTAATTCTTTGTTCCGGAAAACCCTGGCTTTTTCCTGACGCATATCATTTTCCATAACAAAAGTTAGGAACGTGAACGAATTAATTTCCGCAACTATGCATCACAGCATCAGGCTATCTTTGCCCAATCTAAAATCACAAAAATCTTGAAATAGCTCGCTATTCCTTCGATTTTTGTGGTTTTAGATCGAACAAACCTGACCTAAATCTGTGCGCCTACTTGCGGAAGTTAATTCGTCCACGTTCCTTATCTCAGTCCGATGACGGTTGCAAATCTTCCGGTAGTACCTTCTCCGCGAAAGGAAAAAAAGAGATCGGTATTACACTTAGTGCAGATATTGCTTGAATGTATATTTTTTATTAATAGCCCGGCATCAAGAAGCTGGTCAAGACTTAATGCCCAGAAATCGAAAAGATTATCATTATCTCTATATTTCCATAAGCTAAATGGAATTTCTTTTTTATAATTAACGAATTCCGCACAGCATGGCCCGAGAGATGGGCCTATGCCTGCAATGATATTTTCTGACCGGCAACCAAACTTTTTTTCCATTTCTTTTATCGTCTTGCCTGTTATATTTTTTATACTGCCGCGCCAGCCTGAGTGAACATTTGCGACCACATGCCGTGCAGGATCATATAGAAGCAATGATTGGCAATCTGCAACCTGTATTACAAGGTACTTGCCTAAAATGTCAGTTATCATTGCATCCCCGACAAAAGAGGCATTACTGCGGACTTTATTGTTTTTTGTTAGAATAATAATTTGAGTGTCATGTTTTTGCTTTGCATAAACAAATTCTTTTCCCTTAATGCAGTTGCATAAAATATCTCTGTTCTGCTTTACAAGCTCAGGATTGTCTTCTACCTCGAAACTGACATTCAGGCCATTATATGGTTCTTTGCTGTAACCGCATTTTCTTGTAAAGATTCCGTGTTGAATTTCAGAAAAACCTGCAAGGTTGGGAAACTGAAAAAACAAAATGCCGTTTTTATCATTCAAAAGCACATCATGAGTCCTTTGTAATTGTAACGGTTTACGGTTCACAGTTGTCGGTTTACAGTTTTTTTCAATAAAATTATGCGACGGCGGAAGCATCTTAACCGTGAACCGTTAACTGTAAACCGTCAATATTTTTTGTATAATTAATGATGTTGAGATGTCGGGAACAAGCGGCACTCTTACGATCCGCCCACCATTGTTTTTTACAAAGTCAGCTCCAATTATTTTGTTTTCCGACCAGTCAGCCCCCTTTACAAGGACATCCGGCTTTATTGCCTGAATCAGTTTTAAGGGATCCGGTTCATTAAAAACAGTAATATAATCCACGCACCACAGGCTGGCAAGAACTTCAGCTCTTTGGTCCTCACATATAATCGGCCTGTTACCCCCTCCTTTTATAGTGTTAACGGATTTGTCGGAATTTAAGCCGATTACAAGGATTTCCCCCTTTGCTTTTGCTGCAGCAAGGTAACGTACATGCCCTGCATGCATAATATCAAAGCATCCATTTGTAAAAACGATTTTTTTGCCTTGTTTGTGAAATAGACGAATTTTTTCCAAAAGATCGTTTAAAGTTATAATTTTAGACATTGTATACATGTAACGGTTTGAAGCCCCCCATTGTTTCTCTTTATTCCGACAAAATGGCTAAGGAGTGGACGAAATAACTTCCCCAACTATGCATCACAGCTTAAGGCCACCTTTGCCTGATCTCAAATCCAGCCTCAAATCCCAAACATATTGAAATAGCTCGCTATCCCATCAACTTTTGTGATCTGAGCCTATATTTGAGATTTGGGCAAATTCGACCCAAATCTGTGCGCCTACTTGGGGAAGTTGTTTCGTCCACGTTCCTTATGTACGTGTCTTTCAAAACTTTTTTCAGTTTTTCTGATAATACCGCAATCGAAAATGGTTTTTGAAGAAAATCTTGAGCGCCTGCATTCAGAATTTTCTTAGCCGCACCATCACTGGAATAACCACTCATAACTATCACTTTCAAGTTGGGACGAGCTTCCATGAGAAACGGATAAACAGCATTACCGTTCATATCGGGCAGGAGAATATCAAGCATAGCAAGATCAATGTCACCATCAAATGTTTCGACAGCGTTAATTGCCTCTTGTCCTGTTTTAGCCTCCAGGACTTGATAACCCAGCCCTTCAAGGATTGCCCTGCATACAGTCATTACCATTTCTTCATCTTCAATAATTAGTATGGTACCTGTACCTTTAATGCGCTCGGTCTTTGTTTTTTCCGGTTCTTGCACCTGAGCCTGGGCGGCAGGCAGGTAGATTTTTACAATAGTTCCATAACCAGGTTCTGAATCAACCGATATTCGGCCATCATGGTTCTTGACAATGCCGTATGCCGCTGCCATCCCAAGGCCGCGCCCAAGAAAATTGGTAGTAAAAAAAGGTTCGAAAATTCGCAGTCTTGTTTCTTTATCCATTCCCTTGCCGTCATCGGATATCGTCAGGTTGACATATTTTCCAGGCTTTAATCCTGGAAAATATTCGACTGCCTTATCAGTTATCATCATATTTCTGCAGGTAATACGGATACACCCCTTTCCCTCCATGGACTCAGACGCATTAATCAGCACAGCGGACAGCACCATTTGCATCTGAGTCAGGTCAGCTTCTATATTGAGAATATCACGAGGCAAATCTGTATCCACTTGTATGGCAGGATCAATAGTATGTTTGACCAACGGCAATGTATCCCTGATAAAATCACTCAATGATACTGTTTCAGCCTGATATTTTCCACCACCGGCATAGGCCATCAGTTGAGCGGTCAGTTGAGTCATTTGGATAACGGAAGCTTTCATGTCTTTGGTATAATTAGCTACGTTCCTATCATTAGGGAAATCCATCTTCAGAAAGGCAATATTGCCTGTAACCACGGTTAAGGCATTGTTGAACTGGTGGGAGATACCGCCTGCAAGTGTGCCGATTGCCTCCATTTTCTGCGCCTGCCTAAGCCGGGCCTCCATCTGCCTGCGTTCTTTCTCGGCTTTTGCTTTGTATAGTGCCATCTCAATTGTGGCATACAGCTCGCGCTCCTCAAAGGGCTTGACCAGGTAACCAAACGAACCCACCTGTTTAGCCCGTTCGAGCAACTCGCTGTCGGTATAAGCCGAAAGGAACACAACGGGAATTTCAAAGCGGGAATAGATTTGCTCTGCCGCCTCAATCCCGTCTATCTCATTGCGAAGATGGATGTCCATCAAAACGGCATCCGGTTGTTCCGCCTCTGCTTTCTCAATGGATTTCTCACCCGAGGCCACGATGGAAGTAACACTGTAGCCAAGGTTCTCCAGACAATCGCGACAATCCTCCGCTACCGTGGTGTTGTCTTCGACGATCATAATCTTTGCAGAACCCATAATGTTCACCTTTTGCTATTTGCATTTGAAATGAATGATAAATCGTGTACCGCCATTTCGCTCTACCTTGATACTTCCGCCCAATTCTCGCGTTATGGTGGCAACCGCCAACCGTAATCCAAGCGACTTGGTGTTCAGAGTGTCGATTTCCGGCGGCAATCCTTTACCGTCGTCCTTAACGATCAGTTCGACCTCTTTCTCATCAAAGCATGACAGGCTGACCGACACACTCCCTCCTTTGCCCGGAAGAAATGCGTGCTTGAACGCGTTCGAAACCAGCTCAGAGATCACCATTCCCACTGCACTGCCCTGATCCATGTCAAGTGCCACGTCACACAGTTCTACCGTCACCTTAATCCCTTTGCTAGAGGCGCCGTGCGTCTGGCTCAGGTTGCGGCAGAGTTTCTTGAGATAGACTTCAAAGTCAATTCTGGCAAGGTCCTTGGACAGATACAGCGCTTCGTGAATCAACGCCATGGCGTTTACCCGGCACCGACAGTCATCGAAGATCTGTACCAGTCGCGCGTCGTCGATTCTTCTCGAATGCATTCTCAGCAGACTGACAATGACCTGCATGTTGTTTTTGACACGATGATGGATTTCACGCAGGAGGACTTCTTTTTCCTTGAGAGAGGCACGTACTAGCTCTTCTGCTTGCTTGCGTTTCGTTACATCACGGCAAAAAAGCGAGAAGCCAACCATCACGCCGGCAGGATCGAAGATGCTGGCAACTTGCGACTTAAGATAGCGCGGACCGTCCTCAGTCTCCTGCGTGACAGAATAGCAATACTTGCCCCTGCGGCGAACGATCTCAACAACGCGTTCGAATCGTCCGGGGTCGACCTTTTCTTTGGTGTGTATCTCTTGCACGGTTTTACCAAAAACTTCTGCTGCTGTATAACCGAACAATTTCTCAGCTATTGGATTATAATAGTTTATGCGGAAATCAAGGTCTGTTGTGATAATAGCTATATCCTGAGCATTTTTCAAGATATTATCCAATAAAGTAGTTTTTTCAGCAAGCGCCTTTTCTAATATTTTTCGGTTGGTAATATCATGAGACACGACAATTATTCCCGAAACTGATTTACCATTTTCAGAATAGGGATGACAAACAACATCCATAAAACGTTTTCCTGATTCCGGAAAATCAAACCATGACTCATAGCGAATAAGTTCACCTGCACAACAGCGGTCAATTTGTTTTTTAATCAGACCGTCAAACACTTCTTTTCCCATTAATTCAGGGATAGAATGCCCGACAATTTCTTCACGGCTTTTTTTATGCGCTGCGAGGTAGGCGTTGTTAACAGCCCTGTAAATATAATTTCTGTCCAAAAAGAAAATATGATTTGATAAAGAATCGAAAATCCGTTCACGTAGTTTTGAAGTAATTTCAGCCTTTTTACGCTCAGTGATATCCCGCAAAGCCGTTATTCGAAGGGATCGACCCTGGCAATCTATCATCCTGGACCGAATTTCACATGAAAATGTCGTGCCTTCCTTGCGCAAAGCAGTTACTTTATAAGATTTTTCATACCCTAACAGCATGTTGTTTTTTACTTGTGCCCGATCTTCCGGTATTATCCAATCAGTACCATTCCTGCCGACAGCTTCAGTGAGGGTATAACCGAACATCCTATACGCACTTCGGTTTTGATCCAGACAGACACCTTTTTCCGAAAGGAATATGGCTTCAAAAGATGCATCAGACAAAGCCTTCAGCCGAGTTTCAGAGTCACGCATCGCCTTTTCTGCCTGTTTGTATTTATCAATATTGCTCTCTAATTCCTTGATCCTTTGTTCCAATTCTTCACAGGTTGATTTTCTGCCCATCATAAAGCCCTCCATTTATTATGGTAGAAATGTCCCTCACAATTTGGTATCCACTAATATCCCTTTTCGAAGCCCGAGATGGTGCAGGTGGTGCGGTCGCCCACATCAACAGTAACAAGTATAGCCTTTGTTCGAAGTGCCATAGTACATCTTATGGCAAGGTATGGCTCAATATTCGGGCCCCAATTGAGGCTTGTATCGCCTGAAAAGGCATTGGAGGTGATGAAAGGAATTATGAGTAAAGATAAACGTAGGGATGAAAGAGGAAAATTGAACGACTGATAAAATCTTCCGAAAAATAACATTGCAGCATCTCCTTTGGTTTGAGTGTCTTGCCATGGGAGATACAGCTAATCAGAAGTGCTGTGTTCGCCCGGCATCCCTGCGACCATATTTCGAGTAATCGAAAGTTAGGCCAGTGGCTTTGCGTCTCACTCTTTCGAGTGATTTGCCTTTATCAAGCTTTAGCTATCGCACCTTGAGTGCGGTTTTCGTTGAGACAATGACAATCTTATACTTAAAAGTTGCGCTAAATTTAAGTCAATTGCTGTCATGTAAAAATCTCGAACTACTATGTTTGCTCAATTAAATAAGCAAATTGAGTGCCAACTAATGAACATTTTAGAGTTTGAAAAAAAATTCTTTGTTTTAGGTATCATTTCCGATCGTTAGGACTATGCGAAAAATAACTTCACAGATTTGACGCATAGATTTGGGTCGATCCGATTGAGCAAAATCACAGAAATAGTGGGCTATTTCACAGGATGCTCAAGACCGCATCCAAACAGCCCATCCAAATTTTTTCTGACCGACCAAAGCAAGCCTTTCTTACGCATCAACGCCTCGGCTTCTTCAGCAAAACCATCATTAGCCCTACTTTAACTGTGAACTGTGAACTGT